>JBLIOB010000024.1:0-25538 GCA_047639575.1 Parvicellaceae bacterium | reverse complement strand
ACTGCATTATAAACATCTTTTTGACGATCCGAAAACCGGCCGTTTACAGGAAGACAACGCGTCATGTCAGAAGCGTAATTTGCATATTCAGCAGCCCAATCAAATAAGATCACTTCTCCATCTTTACATTGTTTGTTGTTTTCTATGTAGTGAAGAACACAAGCACTAGCACCTGATGCGATAATAGGAGTATACGCAAATCCTTTAGAGCGATTTCTTAAGAATTCGTGCATAATCTCTGCCTCAATTTCATATTCCCATATGCCTGGTTTCATGAACTTCATGATGCGATCAAATGCCGTTTTAGTAATGTCGCAAGCTTGTTGCATTAGGTCCAATTCAATCTGATGTTTTACAGAACGAATCCGATGCATAATAGGCGCGCTTCTTTGATACTCATGCCCAGGATATTTGGCTTTGCACCAAGAAATGAAGCGATCTTCTCTTGTTTCTGTTTCTGTATTTGCGCGTGTATGCTCATTCGTATTGATGTAAACATTCTTCGCTTCTGACATCAACGTCTTTAGTACAGACTCAAATTGATCTAACCAGTAAACAGTTTTAATTCCGCTCGTTTCATACGCTGTTTCTTTGGTCAGTTTTTCACCTTCCCAAACTGCAATATGATCGTTGGTTTCTTTTAGAAATAGGATTTCTTTATGTTTTGAAAGATGACATTCCGGGAAAACTACCAGAATACTTTCTTCTTGATCAACCCCCGATAAATGTAATATGTCCCTATGTTGAACAAAGGGAGCAGAGCTATCTGCACTAGTCGTTATAATATCGTTGGAGTTAAAAACAGCGATCGATCCGGGTAATAACTGGCTTATAAATCGTCTTCTGTTATCCTTGTATAGTGCTTTGTCTATTCTGTCGTACTTCATCTCAACATGATTTGTAGCTAAGGTACAAATGAACCTTCTAATTATTGATATAATACTATTATGGATTCTCCTAAAAGTTTTCCCTGTGAAGACAATTAACATTCTTTATGATCGGCTAAAGTGGATTTGGCATACTAGTTGAAATGGTCTACGTAAATCTTAAAACAGACGTTATGAAAGGAACATTTACAAACATAGGGCTAGTACTAATAGTCGTTCTTTTCTTTTCAAGTTGCAAAAGAGAAGAGTCGCTTACTACAGATCAGAATAGAATTTATTCTGAATATAATTATACGTATGATGCAAATTCGAATAAGACAACGGCAGAAGCTGAGTTTAGAATAAGCCATGCATCAGGTAAGAAATTAGAGCTCTCATATCCAGCAACAGTTCGTTTTAATGGAGAAGCATTAGCGTGGAGAAGGTTGGCAGGCAATTATTCTCTTACGAGTTATGCGGCTCCGGGAAATGGCACTTTTGAATACCAGGATACAGAAGCTCAAGTTTATCAAAACGAGGCCAGTCTTCTAAAATCCGTTGAATTGCCATTTGGTCTGTCTAGTATAAATAAGAAATCAGACTTCTTTTTACCTTGGAATGGAGATCCGGTTCAGAGTGGCGAGACGGTTGAGATAACAATCAAAGCCGGGGCGACCAAAAAGTTTAGAGCTAATATTGTTGGAAGCACCTATATTACTATAGATCGTAATTCTCTAACAGGATTGGTAACAGGACAAGCAAAAATAGAGATTGAAAGAGTACAAATTAAGCCTTTGGAACAAGGAACGTTTGCTGGAGGTAAAATGATTTCAACATATAAAGGACGAACAGTTAGTATTACTATCACTGACTAATCCATCCTAATAAAATTCAAGGAAACCTGTAAATGTTAATTCGTTTGCAGGTTTTTTTATTTACTCTTCTATAATTTGGAACTCAACTCTTCTGTTTAGTTCTCGATTATGTTCGCTATCATTTGGCTTCATGGGTTCAGTTGATCCTTTACCTAAACAAAGTATTTGCGATTCAGAGACACCTAATCCTTTAAAAAAGTCTGCTACCATGCCAGCTCTTTTCCTAGATAAATTGGTGTTAGTAGAATTACTTCCTGAATTATCAGCATGGCCAACAATTCTAAGCGTTAAAGTTGGATGTCTTTTTAATATACCTCCTATTAATTCCATATCTGATCTTGAAGATTCCAATGCACTTCCTCTATTTTTACCAAATTGAATATGCCGTCTAAGTGCTTTTCGTTCTTCTTCACTTAGTGCGTACTTATCTTCTAAAGAAGGAGGGAATGCTGGACTTGAATTATCAACCTTGGCATTTTGAAGCTTCAGGTTTAGTTCATCGATATCAGATTTGAGTTTTTTAATTTCTTGCTCATGGTCTGCCTGCTTTTTTTCGAGTTCAATTAGCTTATCGGTATTACTCTTAACTAAATTCATTAAGCTATCAATCAACTGCTGCTGTTGTTCGAATCGCTCGTTCATCCGGTCTTCTAATTCTTTAAGCTTATCGTCATCTTTTTTGCCTGCAAAATGGTACCCAATTGCGATTTCATGAGAACCACCGCTATACGATGCCATTCCACTTCCTGAAAACTCATATGAGTAAGCAGCAGAAAGTTGGTTTGCTATTTTAGTACCTAGATAGGCCATAATTCCGGCCCCGTGGCGATATCCACCACCAACCCAAATCTTGTCCTTATAATCTACAATTGCACTTGCATCAAAACTTACCGGAACTCCATTAGCATATCGAGCAAACACTAATGGTGTAACGTTCCAATCTTCTTTTATCACAAACTTGTAGGAGATATTAGCTGTGTAATGTCTAACTAAATCGAACCTGCCATCTTCATCATTGATGAGGTTGTAGTTGATTTTAGTTTCTGCAATTTGAGGTGTTGAAATACCAATGTTCAAACCTTTGAAAGAATAACGAATTCCGAAATCAGCATTAAAGGTTGATCCTGTGATCGCGCCTCCGTTTAATACCAAATCATCCGTCTGATCGAAAATTCTAATGTTTGAATAATTGATGCTGTTTTGGTAAAAGCCTAAGCTTAACCCAAATCCTAGTTTATGATCATCATTTATTTTTACACTATAAACATAAGTACCACTTGCCGAAAATCGCTCAAGTAATCCTGCCCTATCTGAACTAATGTATGCCCCAATCGCATTTTTCTCGCCTAATGGACTGTGAATAGTGAACAAACTGGATGCAGGAGCTCCGCTTACCCCTGTCCATTGTTGTCTATGGAACATATGCGCAATAGGATATCCATGGTCACCGGCAAACGCAGGGTTTACGATGAAAAGATTCTGGTTGTACAGGTTAGTTAATTCTAATTGTTGACTATAGCTCTTACTTCCTAAAAGAGCTGTTCCGATAATAATTATGATAGCTAATTTTCTCATGATTTACCCTCCTATTTTTTAAGTCTTAATATGGTTACTGATCCTGTGACCGGTTCCGAACCGCTAAAGTCGATTACAAAGTAATAAGCTCCCTCCGGCAGCGGTTGCCCTTGATAATTACCATTCCAATCGTTAGCATAATTGGTGGTAGTGTATACTTCTTGACCCCACCTATTAAATACGGCTAGCGTATAATCGGTCCAAGCTTCAATATTATTGATATGCCAAGTGTCATTCTTGCCATCCCCATTTGGCGTAAATAAATTGTCGATGTCATCTGTGTCGATTCCTGAATCTGGAATTACGTTAACTGTAATAGAATCAGAGTTTGTACAGCCTAAAGCATTAGTCACTATAATATAATAGGTAGTTGTATCTAGCGGTGTTGCTGTAGGATTAAGCAGGGTTGAGTCATCTAGTGTACTTCCGGGTGTCCATAAGATAACGGTTGAGCCAGACTCAGTTGCGGTTAATTGAACAAACTCTCCTTGATCTATTGTCACATCTCCTCCAACTGTCAAAGACGGAGCTAGGTTTACTGTTAAGTTGAAGCTACAAGTGTCTGTATTTCCAAACCCATCAGTAGCAACAAACGTGTTGGTTGTGGTCCCAACTGGATATAGGCTTCCTGAAGGTAATCCTGCAATTTGAACGACAGAAGTACCACCACAATTATCCGTTGCTGTAGGTTGATTGAAAATATATAATTGAGAACAAGTTGTCGTGTCAGCCATGCAGGTAATTACCGGATCAACATTGTCGATTGGAATGACCTGGAAAGAACAACTGCTTGAATTTCCAGTAACATCAGTAGCTATCAAGGTAACCGGGGTGACTGAGCTGGCTGAAGTACCAGCTAACGGACTTTGGGTTACAATTGGACTAGCATCGCAATTATCCGTTATCGTTGCTGATGCCGTGTAATCAGGGATAATAAACACACATCCTGCACCAACCACTACAGAGTCGTTTGCTGGACAAACTATTACTGGTGGATTAATATCAACCAAGTTAACATCGAAATTACAGGTTGAAATATTTCCAACCAAATCCGTAACGGTTATGGTCACTGTGGTTGTGTCGGTAATAGTTGTTCCAGACACCGGGGACTGAGATAAGCTTAGAGTAGTGCAATTGTCAGATGCAGTTACTAATCCAGTATAATCAACAAGAATTGCTTGACAACCACCATCTGCGTTTACATCAACATCCGGAGCGCAAACTGTAATGCTTGGATTTTCTGTATCTGAAATAATGACATCAAATGAGCATATAGAAGTATTGCCAACCCCATCAGTTGCGGTATAAGTAACTGTAGTTGTACCAGCTATAAAAGTATCTCCTGAATTATGGGTTGAAACCATAGTTCCCCCAGTGCAATTGTCAACGAATGTTGGAACAGTCCAGGTAACTATTGCATCACAAGTTCCTGCATCATTTCCTTGTGTGATATTTAATGGGCAGGCAGAAATTGAAGGGTTTTCATCATCTAAAACTGTCACATCGAAAGTACAAGGAGTCGCATTTCCTGAAACATCAGTGGCAGTGTACGTAACTGTTGTGGTTCCCACTGGAAACGTGTCACCAGGATTATTTGAAGAGGTAACTACGGTTCCGGGACAGTTGTCAGTTTCGGTAGGAATAACCCACGTTACAACCGCCCCACAAGTTCCAAGATCTACACTTTGTATAATATTACTTGGGCAGCCAACGAAAGATGGGAATTCAACATCGTTTACGGTTACGTTAAATGAGCAAGTTGCGGTTAAGCCTACTATATCAGTTGCTGTATAAGTAACTATGGTTGTTCCTACTGGGAATGTACTTCCAGATATAGCATCAGGCACTAACGTCATACCAGTGCAATTATCTGATGCCGCTGGAGGGTTCCAAGTAATTATGGTCCCGCATGTTCCGGCACTAGCGGTCTGGGTTATATCTACAGGGCAAGCACCAATAGTTGGTGGCTCTGTATCTGTAATTATTACATCGAACGTGCATGTGTCAGTATTACCTGCTCCATCGGCAGCAACATACATAACGGTGGTAGTTCCAACTACAAATGGATCTCCTGGATTGTGAGAAGAAGTTAAAGTAACACTTGCCAAACAGTTGTCTGTTGTGGTAGGAACTATCCACGTTACTGAAGCGTCACATAAACCTGCGTCATTATTTTGAGCAATGTTTGCAGGACAACCTACGATCGCAGGGTCTTCAGTATCTGAAACCGTCACGTCAAATGAGCATGTTGCAGTGTTTCCTGCAGCATCCGTTGCAGTATAGGTTACTGTTGTTGTTCCAACTGGAAATGTATCTCCAGAGTTATTAGTTGAGGCAACAATAACTCCAGGACAATTATCAGCACCGGTTGGTGCGGGCCAAGTAACTAACGCATCACAAACTCCAGCATCATTCCCTTGAGTAATGTTAACTGGGCATGCTGTTAATGTTGGATTTTCCGTATCTGTAATAGTTACATCAAATTCACATGTGAGAAAGTTTCCTGCAGCATCTGTCGCGGTGTAAGTAACTGTAGTTGTGCCTAGAGGGAAAGTATCACCAGGATTAGCTGTGGATGTTAGCGTTCCTCCAGGACAGTTATCAGAGAAATTTGGAGCTGTCCATGTAACCACGGCATCACAATTTCCTAGATCATTTCCTTGGGTAATATCAGCAGGACAAGCTATAAATACAGGAGTCTCCGTATCGTTTACTATAACATCAAAGAAACAAGTTGCTGTATTTCCGGTTACATCCGTTGCCGTATAAGTGACAGTTGTAGTCCCTACTGGGAATAAATCTCCAGAATTATTAGTGCTTGTTAAACCTACGTTCGGGCAATTATCGGTAGCCGTAGGAGCCGTCCAAAAGACCTGTGCACCGCAGGTAAATAATGTATTGCTAACTGTAATGTTTGCGGGGCATCCGGCAATCACTGGGTTAACAGCATCAGCAACGGTTACTAAAACAACTGATGCAAGGCTTTCACACCCATTAGCGTCAACTTGAGTAACATAATAGGTTGTGTTAGCAAATAGTGGAGGAGTACTAAATAAACTTCCTGTTGCTACAAGGTTAGTAAGTGCTACATCGCTATACCAATTACCAAAAGTTGCTGTTATGGTTGCAGATAAATTTGCCGATTCTCCAGGGCATCCTGCAACTCCAACCGCAACCGGTGCGACTGGTAAAGGGTGTACTGTAATTGAAACTGCCGTTACATTCGATTCACAGTCAATTCCATCCTCCGTTAAATAATAAACATATGACCCAACTGCAAGTGCTCCTGCGTTATACGAACCGGTTGGGGTTGCTAGGCCCATTGTATAGGTGCTTTGCAGTGTCATAGTGTTGTCATAAAACAATAGATCTCCAATTCCAGAGCCAGTTCCTTCAATGATCACGTCTTCGCCTGAACAAAAGTCAAGAGAAGAAGATGAAGAAGGAGAAAGAGGAAGTGGGTCTACAGTAATGTTTACTGGGGTAACTCCACCACATCCAGGGAATTCAGAGACATAATATAAAGCTGAAGATGTAAGCGTAGGAGATGTAAAAGAAGTTCCAGTTCCAACATTTATAGTAGACAAAGGGTCTAAATACCAATCCACAACTCCGGCCGTCCCTGATACGGAGATTGTTCCAGTATTTCCGGCACAAATGGTGTCAGGTGTGCTAATTAAGGCTCCTCCAGCTTGATTAGCAGTAAAAGTGTGATACACTGGTGCAGACCAACCACAACAGTTATCACGAATTCTCAGTCTTGCATGATAGATGGTGTTTGTGCCTACAATTGGAGTTGGAAAGCTTGCTACCAAAGTTGTGTATATAGCAACAGGCGTGTTGGCGTCATTTCCATCTTGAAACACAACCCACTCATATTGGGCTCCTGAAGTAGGAGTATTTAAAGTCATTGCATCTCCTTCACACATCAGAACTGCCATACTAGGATCAAATGTTGGCAAAGCTCTTGTATCTCTGATATAAACCCAGTTTTTGTAAGTAATTCCATCAATTACGATATCGTAATGTCCTGTGGCTCCATAACTAATGATGGCAGGAGAAGAACCATTGTTATATGAAGTCGTTGCTACAGTTAAGTCATTGATATATGCGGCACCTATCGTACTGGTCCAAGTACCTGCATTTTTAGTCAGAATAATTTCTGAATTTGTGCATCCGCCAAACATTGAAGCGGTTATTGTCCTAGGGTTAGGCACGGTGAGTCCAGTCGAAGTTACACCTTGGAAGTTGGTGCTAACACCATTTGAGGCCGTCTGACCTAGGCCGCCTTGACCGCCAACACCACCATTACCGCCTCGGCCGCCAAAGCCAATTTCAGTACCGCCAGTACCGCCAACAGCGCCTATGCCGGCACTGCCTCCAGCTCCACCAGATCCTCCAACTCCACCAGATCCTAATGTTCCAGTAGATACATTAATGTCAAATAAGTTGGCGCCTGTATTGCCGATAACACCGTAGATTCCAAAGGTGCCACCACCTCCGAAGCCACCGAATCCTGCAACACCGCCTTGGCCACCGCCACCGCCACCGCCACCACCGGCACCGGACCCGTCATCACAAAATGTTCCATCTTGGCCTTTACCGCCACCGCCACCGCCACCGCCAGCACCGCCAAAACCGTTACCTCCAACTGCAGCTTGATTTCCAGGAATAAAATATTGATTAAACGAAAAAGTTGGTCCTACACCTCCAGTAAATGTGCCAGTAGTGCCACTAGCTCCAATATTACCAGGGCTTCCATTGTCATTATCACTGCAGCCGGCTGAAGATCCTATTGCAACTCCCCCAAAGCCTCCAGCTTCAAAATTCCCACCATTACCGCCTCGGCCTCCTGCTCTGGTTGTAGCTCCATCATCTCTTTCTCCGGAACCACCACCACCACCGTTTCCACCTCGTCTTAATCCAGTAGAGTTTGCGCCTGTGTTGCCAGTACAGCCGTTGCATTGGTTGCAAGAAGCAGGTGGGACTACAACATTGTTTCGGCCTTGTCCACCTCTTCCACTGACCGCACTTCCTGCATCGTTACAGTTGTTGTTATCATCGTCATCACCTAGATGACCCGTGCTACCATTAAATCCAGAAAGACCCGCTGCTCCAGTATTCCCGTTTAAACCATTAGATGCATTCAACGCACTTACGGTAGTTCTGCTAAAAAAGAAGTTACTGGAATTAGATACATGCACTCCATAAACGGTTCTACCTTTAGAACTAGTAGTGCCAGTTGCATTTGTAGTGTTATTAATAGTAATGTCTTTGAGGTATACATTCGAAACACCGTCCAAAGTTATTGCTCTATAGTGCCCTACACTTGCTGCTGTTTCAAATGCAGCAGCGATGTTTAGAACAGTAGTTAAAGAACTGTTTTTCACCCATTCTCCTGCCACTACAGTGTATCTTCCATCAAGCACTGTATTAGATGGGATAGTAAATGATTGAGCATAAGTATATGTACCGGCAAGCATCTTTATGTCGTGTCTCGTTGCTGTAACCAGAGTTAAGGCATTTGCCAGTGTAGTGGGACTACCGATAGTTCCAGGTGCTGTTCCTAGACCAGTAGGAGTAACATAAATTAGATCGGCACAAGTAACTTGAGAATATGAGTTTTGAATTAATAGAAATAGAAAACTAAGCAGGAGTAGTATTTTTCTCATTGGGACGTTTAATAAAGGTAGTTAACGTTGGCGAATGTAGTGAATTATGAAAATTATTTCATTGAAGGAAGTATAATATTGTGAATTTACGGTTTTACGGCATAAGATTGAAGTATCAAATTATGGTCACATGCCTTTTATTCGGTCACCCGTAACGATCCAATTAACTCATTATTTTCAGATAAATTTCTAATCAAAATAGCTGCTTCCAGCGGGTCGAAATAGACCATGGTCCATTCTCCATCTTTTAATCGTCCGTCCAAGAAGTCAAGGGAGGTTTCCGATGCTCCTTTTAGTCTAAATACAATCAAGTTTGGCAAAAGATCGTTTTTGACTTTAATCCAAGATGAAAAGTCTTCATAACAGGGGATTAACGTACTAACTGTAAATTGTTTTCCATTATAATTTGGATGTGGGCTGCACAATGGGTTCATTTTTTTGTAATCAGCAAAGGCAATTATTGATCCCATTCCCGTATTATGAAACGCTGGCGAATTTAAGATACGTTTTCGTTGTAAGAACGATAAGCAATTATCGGAAGGTGAATCAATCCCAAGTTTCCAATTTGATGAAAATGGAAACAACACGGATGTGGAAAAAAGCAATGGAATTGACAGCGCGATCATTAATATCGGAGACTTATATGAAGTCCACAATTTTGAAGTTTTTTGTTGAAAGTTTGCGCATACTTCAATGCCAACCAATAGCAGTACTATAGCGTTAAGGCCAGAAAGTTCAATGTGCAAAACTCCTACCACAGATAGGCAGATATAGACTAAATTCAACCCACCATTTTTTCGGTAATTAATAAGATTATAAATCACCAGAATAATTGAAATAACGGCTATACAGATATGAAAATATGCAAGCCAATTAACCATCGATCCGTGGTTAGAAATTACATCGGGAAGTTGATGATTGTTGATCATGGTTGAACACCAATCGAGATAATTACGGAATACCCCAACATGGAAAGGCGTGCATAACGCAGTGACTAAGGCGGTTGTAATCAGCAACAGTTTTTGGCTCATCGGTTTGGAAGAAAACCCTGCAAGGGCCATGACCATTATTATTCCAAGAAAAGAGGACTCATGCCAGTTTACCCAAATAATTTGGATCAAGCTAATTAAGACTAATTGAGTTGCAAATTTCTTGATTTTCAGGTTGCAATAGATCATTATCAGAGCCAATACAGGAAGCAAGAAATGATGAGAGATCGCGTAATTATTCAATAAAAGAGGAATCGAAATTAGTGTAAGAAGGAATACATAAAATTGATTTCCATTTTTTTTATAACACCTAAATTGAATAGCCGTGCAGATGGTGACAGTTGAAGCAATTGCCAAAAACTGGAGAAGATTTAGAGAGAATTCACTTTCAAAAATAAAGATGAACAGACTTCCCATCCAATGCCCTAGAGAAATGTCGTTTGAGAATAATGCTGGTAAAACTTCAGAGCCAGAGCGAATTAAAAGTTGACCTTCCTTCCAATAAATGCCCAAATTAGAATCGAACAATGAGAATTCATGCCAGCCCACCATGATGATCCAAATTGAACTTAGAAAGGGGAGTAAAAATCGATTGTTTAGAATGCTCTGCATTTTAGCTAATTCGAAATTAAGCATTAATTTTGATAGAAATCCAATCGATTTGCTACAGCGGTTTATTAATGTAATGTCCAAAGAAGTAAGCGCCTCAACCTTGGGATTGTTTAGGATATTATTAGGGGTGTTGTTAATCGATAGTATCTACCACCTGCAAGAGTATTTTACAACTGGTCTAATGCATTCCCCTTTCTTTTTTAAATATGACGGATTTGCCTGGCTAGAATTATTTGAGCCATTTGCATTGCATTTGTTTTTCTGCGTGATCTATTTAGCTGCGGTAATGGTAATTCTAGGGCTTTATTATCGGTTTTTTTCGATCATTTTGTTTCTGGGATATACGTACATTTTTCTGATTGACAAAGGACACTACAACAATCATTTTTATTTTTATTCGCTCCTCCTATTTCTACTCATTTTTGTGAAAGCGGATGCATGGGGAGCGCTAGGAAAGAAGAATAAAGCTAAAATCCCTTACTGGAATATTTTCATCCTCCAATCTCAAGTTTTCGTTGTTTATTTTTTCGGGTTTATAGCGAAACTCCAGGGAGATTGGTTGAATGGATTCCCGACCCGTTTTTGGATGTATGATATTGGCGTTCATTATTCTGAAGGGTCCACGCTTCGTGAAATGTTTCAAAGCGACTGGTTCGCGTACATGATTACGTATGGCGGATTGGCTTTTGATGGTTTGATTGGTTTTATGCTTTTCTCTAAAAGATGGAGAAGGTTAGCAGTTCCAATTCTGCTTTTTTTCCATCTAAGCAATGCTAATATATTTAATATTGGAACTTTTCCTTACACGATGTTGGCAGCAATTTTGCTTTTTGCTTCACCCGACTTTGTCGAACGGAAGTGTAATAAACTAAAGGATAATGGTCTCAAAGGGGTCATACTGGTGCTAAAAAAACCTGTTAGCGGTATTTGGTTTTGGTTAAGACCTGTTAAGCAAACAAAACAGGAGTTTGCTTTGGTACTTGGCCCAAATCGTGCACGGCTTGCATCTATGTTTGTACTGGTTTGGCTTAGTGTTCAAGTGTTAATCCCGTTAAGGCAGTTTATTTATCCAGGTAATCCATCTTGGACCGGCAATGGTCAACTTTTTTCATGGAGAATGATGTTAGTAGACACTGTTGAAGGGGTTCAAATTAAAGTAAGAGGAGGTGACAAAGAACCATGGCAGCCCGTTGACATGGGAGTGTATATGAATCAACGCCAATTTAGAAAGTCAATCCGCACACCGAGAAGCCTATTGCAGTTTACAGGGTTTCTGGCGGATGAAATGAAAGCTTCTGGGGTTGAATCTCCAGAAATTAAAATGATCATTTATAAATCGGTAAATGAAAGACCACCAGTTTTGTTTAATGACACTACCCTAAATTATGCACTAGTGGAAAATTCACCTTTTGAAGTCGGTGAATGGATAAACGATTGGTCTGAGTCAGATTATCCAGCGGAGTTTTCTTTGGATAAGTATAGGTACTGGAAAGAAAAGATTGGTCAGGATGTATTTTCAGGTTCCGAAGAATAATTCACCCTTATCAAGAACGGTTCTAAATAAACTAATAAGCTTTCACTTACTTGACAATGCAGACGCTGACGATTACATTTGTTTTGAAATTTCAAATTCAATTTCATAATGGGTAATTCATCGATTAGGAAGTCGTCCATCGGACGGAAAGTATTAATGGCCCTTTCGGGTTTTTTCCTCTTATTTTTCTTGTTGCAGCATTGTACGATTAACATGATGTCTGTCAACTGTGATAATGGAGAATTGTTTAACAGCGTCTCACATTTTATGGGAACCAACCCTGTAATTCAATACATATTGCAGCCAGTGCTAGCGATAGGTGTGATTTTCCATTTGTTAATGGGAATAGCCCTTGAGCTTCAAAACAATAAAGCCAGACCACAAAAATATTCTTATAACAAACCAGGTAAGAGTTCATCTTGGATGTCTAGAAACATGATAATTTCAGGAATAATGATCATGTTATTTCTAGGTTTGCACTTCTACGATTTCTGGTTCCCTGAATTGAAACTGAAATTTGTGGATGGTGATATGTCAGGATTACTTAATGCTAATAATGTGGATAGTGGAATGAGATACTTCCATGAGTTACAAGAGAAATTTGTAAACCCAATTAGAGTTGGACTTTATGTTCTTTCTTTCATCTTCTTGGCACTTCACTTATTACATGGTTTCCAATCATCATTCAAATCAGTAGGGTTTAATCATAAGAAGTACACTCCACTTATTAAGAAATTAGGAATTGCTTATGCGATTCTAATTCCAGCAGGATTTATTTTCATCGCTATGTATCACCACATATTAGCAGCACATTAAATACCTTAAACGATGTCAAAATTAGATTCAAAATGTCCTACAGGTCCAATCCAGGAACAATGGACGAACTATAAGAACAACATTAATGTGGTTAACCCAGCTAATAAGCGGTTGATCGATGTAATAGTTGTTGGAACAGGTTTAGCAGGAGGAGCGGCTGCCGCTTCTTTGGCAGAAATGGGTTATAAAGTAAAGTCATTTTGCTTTCAAGATTCACCTAGACGAGCACATTCGATTGCAGCTCAAGGTGGAATCAATGCAGCAAAGAATTATCAAAATGATGGTGACTCAACATATCGCCTCTTCTATGATACGGTTAAAGGTGGAGATTATCGATCTAGAGAATCCAACGTTTACAGATTAGCGGAAGTTTCGGCTAGCATTATTGATCAATGTGTGGCTCAAGGAGTTCCTTTTGCACGAGAATATGGAGGTCTATTAGATAATAGATCATTTGGAGGAGTATTAGTATCGAGAACTTTTTATGCGAAAGGTCAGACTGGACAACAGCTTTTATTAGGTGCCTATTCTGCAATGAGTCGCCAGATTGGAAAAGGTAAAATCGAAATGCACAACCGACATGAAATGTTGGAGTTGGTCATTGTGGATGGTAAGGCCAGAGGAATTATTGCAAGAAATTTAGTCACGGGAGAAATCCAAAGGCATTCTGCGCATGCGGTTGTTTTAGCAACAGGTGGCTATGGGAACGTATTCTTTTTATCTACTAACGCAATGGGCTCTAACGTAACTGCATCATGGAGGGCTCATCGAAAAGGAGCTTACTTTGCAAACCCATGCTATACACAGATTCACCCAACTTGTATTCCAAGATCTGGTGATTACCAATCTAAATTAACCTTGATGTCTGAATCATTAAGGAATGATGGTAGAATCTGGGTTCCAAAGAATATGCCTGATGTTGAAGCAATTAGAGCAGGCAAGAAAAAGCCAGTTGAACTTTCAGAAGAGGAACGAGATTACTATTTAGAAAGAAGGTATCCGTCATTTGGGAATTTAGTACCAAGAGATGTTGCTTCTAGAGCAGCTAAGGAGAGATGCGATGCTGGATACGGGGTTAACGAAACAGGCGAGGCTGTATATTTAGATTTCGCCTCAGCAATCCAACGATATGGTAAAGAAACTGCCATAGTTGATGGAATTCATGACCCGTCACCTGCTTTAATTAAAGAACTAGGTGAAGCCGTTATAGAAAACAAGTATGGAAACTTGTTTCAGATGTATGAAAAGATTACAGATGATAATCCATACAAAACACCAATGCAGATTTATCCGGCCGTGCATTATACAATGGGAGGTCTTTGGGTAGATTATAATTTAATGACATCTGTAGAAGGATGTTATGCTGCAGGCGAAGCAAACTTTTCGGATCACGGAGCAAACAGACTTGGTGCATCTGCACTAATGCAAGGTTTAGCGGATGGTTATTTCGTGTTGCCATATACAATGGGCGATTACCTTGCAAATGATATTAGAACAGGAACAATCCCAACAGATTCTCCTGAATTCGATGAAGCAGAGAAGTCTGTGAAAGATAGGTTAGACAAACTAATCAATAATGAAGGCAGTAAATCGGTTGATCATTTCCACAAGAAATTAGGAAAAGTGATGTGGGATAAATGTGGAATGGCACGTAATGCTGAAGATTTAAAATTAGCAATAAGTGAAATTGCAGCTATCCGAGAAGAATTCCATAAGGACGTTTATGTACCTGGAGGATTAAATGAATTTAACCCAGAGTTAGAAAAAGCAGCTAGGGTTGCTGACTTTTTAGAATTGGGAGAATTATTTGCAAAAGATGCGCTAGAACGTAAAGAGTCTTGTGGAGGGCATTTCAGAGAGGAATCTCAAACAGAAGAAGGTGAAGCCAAAAGGGATGATGAAAATTTCACTTTTGCATCGGCTTGGGAATTTGGAGCTACTGCGTCAGAACCTATTCTTCATAAGGAGGAATTGACGTTTGAAAACATTGAATTGAAACAAAGAAGTTATAAATAACTGCTAACAATTAAAACATTATGTCAACAGCTACAGGCATGAATTTAACTCTTAAGATTTGGCGTCAGAAAGACAGCAAGTCTAAAGGGAAAATGGAAACTTACAATGTGAAAGAGATTTCTGAACACATGTCATTTTTAGAAATGATGGATGTTTTGAATGAGCAGTTGGTTGCTGAGAAAAAAGAGCCGGTTGCGTTTGATCACGATTGTAGAGAAGGAATTTGCGGAATGTGTTCGTTACATATTAATGGCGAAGCACACGGCCCCGATAGAGGAGTTACTACTTGTCAACTTCATATGCGTAAGTTTAATGATGGCGACACCATTCATATAGAGCCGTTCAGAGCAAAAGCGTTCCCCGTTATAAAGGATTTAGTTGTAGATCGATCTTCTTTTGATCGAGTGATACAATCAGGAGGTTTTATCTCAGTGAATACTTCCGGAAATACGCAAGATGCAAACGCAATTCCAATTCCTAAAGCAGATGCAGATAAGGCGTTTGACGCTGCCACATGTATTGGCTGTGGAGCTTGTGTAGCTTCATGTAAAAATGCATCGGCAATGCTATTTGTTTCTGCAAAAGTTTCTCAACTTTCCTTATTACCACAAGGTAAGGTTGAAGCTCAAGAGCGTGTATTAAGCATGGTGCAGCAGATGGACGCGGAAGGGTTCGGAAATTGCACGAATACTGGAGCTTGTGAGGTAGAATGTCCGAAGGGAATTTCACTAGAGAATATCGCTAGGATGAATAGAGATTATTTGAGTGCAAGTATCCATTCTGAAGACTAGATTAAAAATTAAGGCATAAAAAAAGGGGAAGCTATTAGCTTCCCCTTTTTTTGATTTGAACTTACGTTCTAGTGCTCGTGATCAGCTTCATCATCTGCATGGTCGTGTCCTTCGTGATCTGTACCTTCTTCAATTGGATCAGTTACTTCTACACTTCCGCAAGATGCCATTGTGAACGAAACCGCTCCAACAATTGTCAACATCAATAATATCTTTTTCATTTTCTGGTAATTAATATGGTTAATAATTTGAATTCTTATTTCCGAATATAGTAATTTAACTCGGATTGAAAAAAATGTTCAACCATTTTTGAATGTTAATTTTTTCTATTACCATTGGTAGCACAACCTATATGCTTCGTCTAAATGACTGAGGTCATACGGAACAATGACAATTTTATGACACAACAGCAAGCATGTGATCTAAATTTGTTATTAGGTAGACGCGATAAGCATTGAGAGAGATTAAAATTATAGGACTTACACATAAGTCGGTAGAGCTAGAAAAAATTGGGGAGTTTCATGTAGATGACTCTTCGGTTAAAGCACGTCTTAAACATCTCGTTGAAAAAACCGATATTGAGGAGTTAGTCTACCTGTCCACCTGTAATCGTGTCGAATTTATTTTTACTTCTGAAGCAGAGCTAGACGATGATTGTCTTTTAAATTTCTTTCATTCTTTTGATCCAGACATGGATGAGACTAAGTTGCAGTTCGCTTGTCAGAATGCAGAACTCCATTCAGGGTTAGATGCAGTGAGACATCTTTTTAAAGTGGCATCTAGTATTGATTCACTGATTCTTGGAGAAAGGGAGATTATCACCCAAGTTAGAACAGCGTACGAAAGGTCGAGAGAGATTGGACTTACCGGTGATTCATTAAGATTGTTAATTGAAAAAACAATCGAAGCAGCAAAAGCGGTATTTACTCAGACGAATGTTGCTACTAAACCAGTAAGTGTGGTTTCTTTAGCTTATCGGAACCTGAAGGACTTTAATATTCCATTAGAAAGTAAAGTAGTTGTGGTAGGTGCAGGTAAGACCAATAGCACGATGTGTAAGTTTCTGAAGAAGCATGGTTTCACCAATTTCGTTGTTTACAATAGAACAATGAAAAATGGAGATGCTCTTGCCAAGGAACTAAACTGCGAGAATCGAACATTAGCGGAGTTAAAAAATCATTCAGAAGGATTTGATCTAATTGTAAGTTGCACTGGATCTAGTAAATACATATTTACTCCTGATCTTTACCGTAAAGTATTAGGTGATGACAAAGGGAAGAAGGTGGTAATTGACCTGGCAATTCCTAATGACGTGGATCGAGAAATTGCAGATAAGTTCAATGTGAGAATGATCACGGTTGAAGCATTGAGATCAGTTGCTGAAAAGAATTTAAAGGAACGAGAAAAGGAATTAGTTGTTTGTGATAAAATCATCCAAAATAGCTTAGATGAATTTAGAACTACCTATCGAGAAAGACAGATTGAACTTGCCATGAAGAATGTTCCACAACAGGTCAAAGAGATTAAGGAAATGGCCATGGGTACTGTCTTTATCAATGAACTGAATTCATTGGATTCTGATTCTAAAGAAGTGCTTGATAAAGTTATTGAGTACATGGAGAAAAAGTACATAGCTGGACCAATGAAAATGGCTAAAGAAATATTGTTAGATAACCCATCATCAAAAGTATAATGTCTAAGTCCATTATTATCGGATCAAGGGGCAGTGATCTTGCCTTATGGCAAGCAAATTATACCAAGTCTGAACTTGAAAAGTTAGGCCATCGGGTAACGATAAACATCATTAAAACACAAGGAGATAAAATTCAACACTTAAGCTTCGATAAGCTAGAGGGGAAAGGATTTTTCACTAAAGAAATTGAAGAACAACTATTATCTGGAACAGTGGATATTGCGGTTCATTCACATAAAGATTTGGAAACAACTCCGCCAGACGGATTAGTTATTGCTGCTATTCCAGAGCGTGCAGCCGTGAATGACATATTACTGATTAAAAAGGACAAGGTATCGCCAGAGAATCAATTTTCTTTGCCTAGAAATGCGATTGTAGGAACCTCTTCCGCAAGGAGGAAGAATCAATTAAAAGCCTTCAGACCAGATATCGAATTGATGGATATTCGGGGCAACGTTCCTACTAGAATTGAAAAATTAGTTGAAGGTCCATTTGACGCCATAATGTTAGCTAAAGCTGGTGTTGATAGGTTAGGTTTAGATCTTTCTACTTTTCACGTAGAAGTCTTAAATCCTAAAGAATTTATTCCAGCACCGGCACAAGGTGCACTAGGTCTTCAAATCAGAAAAGAAGACACGGAATTAGCTGAAATCCTTTCTAGTATCAACGATAATGAAACGGCCAATCGCATTGAGATAGAACGAAAAGTATTAAACCTATTTCAGGGCGGGTGCCAGTTGCCTCTGGGAGTTTATGTTGAAACGGATGGAGATCATTTTAACTTGTGGGCTTCTATGGCTGAAGATTGGGAGCAAATGCCAACCAGGGTCCAATTAACTGGAAATAACATTGAATTAGCTTCAACTACGGTCGAGGCCTTAAAAAAAAAAGATCCATTTAAACGTGTCTTTATAAGCAGAGACCTTTCAAAAGATCATTTCATTCTGCGTTATTTTAAGCACAATCAAATAGACGCAGTTGCACAAAGTTTAATTGCGGTTCAGTTTCAAAAAGAAGATTTTCCAATTACCGATTGGGTGTTCTTTTCTTCTGGAAATTCTGTTAAAAGTTATTTTGAAAACGGAGGATCAAGCCAGCGGAAATTTGCTGCGATGGGTCAAGCAACTGCAAGATTAGCGGCTAAGTTTGCTACACCAGATTTTGTAGGGTCCGGACCGCCTAATGAAGTAGCAGCTAGCTTTAAAGCTGTGCTGGCTTCTGAAACAGCATGTTTTCCAATTAGCGATTTAAGCTTAAAAAGCATCCAGAAGGTTTTGCCACCAACTCAAATTCAAAACATAGAATCGTACCGGACTGTAAAACTAGAAATTGAAATTGCAGATCAAGATTTGTACTTATTTACTAGCCCATCCAATGTTGAATCTTTTGTAAGCTGCAATAGTATTCCAGATGAGGCAATTGTAATCGCAATTGGCCCTAGTACTAAGAAGTCTTTGCTTGCTTTTGGTATAAAGTCAATTCAAGCAAAAGAGGGAACTCTGTTAAGTATGATTGACCAGGTGAATAGACTATAAGGAATCATTTAGTTTAAAAAGGGTTATTCTTCTTATATTTACGCCTCTTACAAAACACAATTCATGCTCCGATTTATACTATTATTTGTCTTGATTTCCCCGTTATTTGTGAATGCTCAAGTAACTACGCGCTACAATATAATTCAACGTCCAACCGAAACTGCAGCTACTATCGCTTGGAGAACAGTAAACCCAGAAATAGGCACTATCATGTATGGTGATGATCCGTTTAGCTTGATCAATGTAGCTTCAAATCCAACAGCCACAACAAAACACTTCTTCGATTTAAGTGGCTTGACTTCAAATTCGAAATACTTCTACCAAACATCTACGGATGCTGGCTTCTTATCCGCAATTGATAGTTTTTACACAGCAAAACCAGACTCTTTAACAGACATTACATTCTTACACTATGGAGATTGTGGTTATAACAACACAATTCAAAATGATATAGCGGCATTAATGTTAGCTGAAAATGCAGACTTCGGTGTAGTAGCTGGAGACATTGATCAGGGTGTTGGTGACGATTATGAAAATGTATTTTTCGGAGTTTATAAAGATATACTTAAACAGTCATGTCATTATACGTGTATTGGAAATCATGATATTATTGCGGATAATGGAGATACTTACTTAGACGCGTTCTACCTGCCAACAAACAACCCAACGAGTACGGAAGAGTACTATTCTTTTACCTGGGGAAATTCGAAATTCGTGTGCCTAAACTCAAATGCTGATTATTCAGTTGGATCGGATCAATACGAATGGATGTTAGATGAATTTAAATGCAATGACAGACAATGGCTGTATGTTTTCTTTCATCACCCACCGTGGACTAATGCATGGGATGCCCTTTATTATATTCCGTTCCAGCCTTATTATTTATATGAAGGTAATGTGGACATGAGAACAGATTTGGTTCCAGCGTTTGAGTCTTATGGAGTTGACTTTGTTTTGAATGGTCACTCTCATTGTTACCAGAGAGGTGAATACAACGGAGTGCATTATATTATTTCAGGGGGAGCAGGAGCTACTACATTAGACTTTAATACGAATAGCAATGCTCCCAATATTCAGAATGAACTTTACATCAACCAATATGTGAAATTCAACATCAAAGGAGATACTTGTTATTATGTATGTAAAGATGAGAATGGAGTGCTAGTGGATTCGGTTGGTGTAATTAAACCGTTTGTTCCAATTAGACCAGAATTATCGTTTGATGGCACAACATTAACTTCAACTGCGGCTGATAGCTATGAATGGTACTTAGATGGAGTTCAAATAATAGGAGCTACTTCACAAACAATAGTTCCAACTCAAAGTGGAGTTTACCAAGTGATAACAACCAATCAATATGGATGTCAGTTTGAATCAGATGCATTGACCATTAACGTTTCTGGATTAGCTGATTTGTCTTTCGATAATTTGTCGGTTTATCCGAATCCGTTCACAAACCAGATTACGATTGCCGGATCATTAGGGATAGAGCTTAATGCGGACATAGAAATTTCTGTTTATAACACGCTTGGCCAAGAAGTTGCGAATGAGGTGGTTTCAACAAATGGTAGTGTTTATACCACTATTGATTTAGCTAATACTAGAACAGGCATCTACATAGTCGAACTAGTCTCGAATGGCGTAAGAAATGTTTATCGAATTTCTAAGCACTAAAAAAGGGTCCTCCATTTGAAAAGCCGCTCTAGCCTAATGACATTTAACGTTTATGAGTTTTGTGAATAGGAATTCCACAACTTTTAATTATAAGTGCAAAAAAAAGAGGATCATTATAAACCCTCTTTTCGCAATAAGATAATTACCGGCTACTTAAATGCACTAATACCAGTAACATCTAAACCAGTAATTAACAAATGAATATCATGCGTTCCTTCATAAGTTATAACTGACTCCAAATTGGCCATATGCCTCATAATGCTATACTCATTCGTAATGCCCATTGCACCATGAATTTGTCTTGCTTCACGAGCAATTTTAAGAGCCATATCAACATTGTTTCGCTTGGCCATTGATATCATTGCTGAAGTAGCTCGTCCTTCATCTCTTAATACACCAAGACGATGAGTTAGTAATTGAGCTTTCGTGATTTCAGTAATCATCTCAGCTAGTTTTTTCTGTGTCAATTGGAATCCACCAATTGGTCTGTCAAATTGAATTCTTTCTTTAGAATATCTTAAAGCAGAATCGTAACAGTCCATAGCAGCGCCTATTGCACCCCATGCGATTCCGTAGCGCGCACTATCCAAACAAGAAAGAGGAGCACCAAGACCACTTCTTCCTGGAAGTAAGTTTTCTTTTGGAATTTTTACATTATCAAAGATAAGTTCACCGGTGATTGAAGCTCTTAAAGAATGTTTTCCATGCATTTCAGGAGCAGTAAAGCCTTCCATTCCTTCTTCAACAAGCAGACCATGGATTCTTCCATTTTCATCTTTAGCCCATACAACAGCAACTTGTGAAAGAGGTGAATTCGAGATCCACATTTTAGCGCCATTCAATAAGTAATGATCGCCCATGTCTTTAAAATTGGTAACCATCCCGCTTGGATTAGAACCATGATCCGGTTCAGTTAATCCGAAACATCCTAGCCATTCGCCAGAAGCTAATTTGGGTAGGAATTTTTGTTTTTGTTCTTCAGACCCGTACTTCCAAATAGGGTACATTACTAAAGAACTTTGAACAGATGCAGTGGATCTTAACCCAGAATCGCATCTTTCTAATTCTTGCATTAACAAACCATATGAGATCTGGTCTAAACCCGCTCCACCATATTCTACTGGGATATATGGACCGAATGCACCAATTTCACCAAGTCCTGGAAGAATGTGTTTCGGGAAATCACAATTTTCAAAACAATCTTCAATAATTGGACTCACTTCTTTCTTTACCCAAGCCCTAGCAGCGTCTCTAATTAACTTATGTTCTTCGGTTAAAAGCTCATCCATTAAATAATAATCGTGTGCTTCAAATCTATCTGTGCTCATTTGTCTTAATTTGTTGTGCCAAAAGTAGCCAAAATGTGGTTCAAGAAGAAGTGTTTATAACTGATTCATTGATAATTGTTAAATAAAAGGTTTGATTATCTCCCTTTGGTCGATGAGCGCAATGCTTAAAGTTCCTAATTTTGAGTTTTTAAATATGCCATTAGATTATAATACATATAACCGCGATTCTGTTTATCAGATTTACCGTGACTCCCTTGCTGAGGTAGTTAAGGAGCATTATGTGAAACTAGAGGCTAGGGAAAAGTCAAATGAGAGCATTGAATTGCTTACGTCAACGCAAAGTCAAAATTACCCAGATTCACCTGCTCATAAAAGCAATTCTTTTGACGGTCAGACAGTAATTTCTTCTGTCCTTTTACTTTGTTTGTTGATGCTGGCTGTGGTTAAATTTAGACAGCCTGTTAAATTCAGGTTTCTACTTACAACATTTTATAAGGGGAATTCGGTGATCCAGCCTTTTCAAGACGGATTGATTATTTCCAGCGCTTCTGCAATTATCATGACTATTAATTTCTTTTTGGTTTTAAGCATTGTTGCTTTTTATAGTTTGGATCGATTGAGTGTGGATATTGCTGTAAATGTGCCGAATCAGAATCTTATAACATTCGGAATATTGTTCCTAGTAATTACCTTTTCATACCTCATTAAATTAGCTTCAACCTGGGCAACAAAAATTGCGATCGGGGAGGATAGGGGCATTACAGCCTTCAGGTATAACATTTTATTTTTCACTCATCAAGTTGGGATTTTACTATTGCCAATTGTATTTACCTTGACATTCGTGCAGCCGAACCTTAAAGAGTACGTTCTGTTTTTTGCGTATGGTTTAATTGGCTTGCTCTACATTTATAGATTAGTGAAGTCAATTCTAATAGGAATTAACGATTCCGTTCCTCCATTGTATTTATTTTTGTACCTTTGCACCCTCGAATTTTTGCCTTTGGTCGTTATTATTAAACTGCTGATTGGTTAAAAGTTGGGATTGGACTAACCAGGAACCCTTTTTAATTATACTTGATGAGCGTTAAATCTATTTTAGTGTCGCAGCCAAGACCAGAAAATGAAAAGTCACCTTACTTTTCTTTGGCTGATAAGTACAAGTTGAAGATTGATTTTAGATCATTCATTCATATTGAAGGAATTGAAGCTCAAGAGTTTCGGAAAGAAAGAATTGACCTTGCCAAGCATACGGCTGTTATTCTTACCAGTAGAAATGCTATAGATCACTATTTCCGTATTGCTGAAGAAATGAGATATGCTGTCCCTGATAGTATGAAATACTTCTGTATCTCAGAAGCAGTGGCATATTACCTTCAGAAATATGTTGTTTATCGTAAAAGAAAAATCTTTCATGGTAATAGGACCATTGAGGATATGACGGACGTCTTGAAGAAGAATAAAAAAGAAACTTTCCTAGTTCCTTGTTCTGACATTCAAAGAAAAGTGATCCCTCAACAATTGGAAGAACTTGGATTGGCTTTTACAAATGCTACATTATATAAAACGGTATGTAGTGATTTGTCAGATTTAGAAGACGTGAAATATGACATGCTCGTATTTTTCAGTCCTTCAGGAATCGAATCACTTTATAAAAACTTCCCAGACTTTACTCAAAATGGTACCAAGATAGCGGTGTATGGAAACACGACTGCTACCGCTGTTGAAGATGCGGGACTTCGAATAGATGTTAGAGCTCCACAACCCGAGTTTCCATCAATGACAATGGCTATTGAAAAATTTGTAAAAGAAGTAAGCAAGAAATAAGCTGCTATTAAGCACTAACCATAAAAATGCCGATCTGCATTATGCGGGTGGGCATTTTTTTATTTACAGCGATCGAGTAATTACCACTTGACCACAATTTTACCTGTTGATTTTCTGCTTTCTAGAAACGCATGAGCTTCACCAATTTCGTCAACGGCATATTCACCTCCTATTTGCGGTTTTAATGCGCCTGATTCCGTCATTTTAACTACTTCTTCAAGACATCTCTTAATAACTAAAGGCTGATTGTCAGCAACGTGGAGCATGTTAATTCCAATAATTCCATTTGAATTAATGAGGAATTGGATCGGTGACATCACGCCAAATCTCCAAGCCAATTGAAGCGTAGCGAATCCTCCACCTTTTTTGCCAGACCGTTCTGCAACACCATATAAAACTGATGTTCCACCTTTTTCTAATAAGTTGTAATCTTTCTTAAAAGTACTGCCACCAACAGAATTAAAAGCTACCTGCAATTTTTTGCCATTCGAATGCTTTAAAATTTCTTGTGCGTAGTCTTGAGTTTGATAATTAATTGGGAAATCGACACCATTTTTTCGTAAGTAATCAAATTTAGCATCACTACCAGATGTTCCATAAACAGTACATCCTTTTAGTTTAGCCAACTGAGTTAATGCAGTTCCTACTCCACCAGCAGAGGCATGAATTAACACATGGTCTCCTTCGAATAAATTCACAGCTTCATAAGCAGCACGATAGGCCGTGCAATATTGTGTTGCCAAAGCTGCCGCTACTCCTGCTTCCATTTGATCTGAAATTACGGCACAGGCTCGGGCATCAGTAACTGCGAATTCAGCATAACCTCCGAATCGGGTCATGGCAACTACTCGTTTACCAATTAAGTGTTGATACTCATCTGAGCCAGATTCAACAACTTCTCCAACCACATCATAACCTAATATTGAGGGCATAGGTGGAGCATCTTTGTATAGGCCATTTCTAGCCATTACATCGGCAAAATTGAGCCCAAATGCTTCTACTTTAATTAACACTTGTAGTCCTTCTGGGGATGGTTTAGGAACTTCTTGAATTTGAAACGCGTTTAGCGCATCACCTTTGGTCGTTAAGACTGCAGCTTTCATGATGAAAATTATTTTTAATAAGGATTATAATGGGCTGGGTAAAGTTGCGGAAAATAACTGAGACTGCAACCATGGGGGGCTTATTCCTCAGGGCTATCGCCTACAACTTTAACAAAAAAATATTATCTTTCGATAGTGAAAAAACTGGTTCTACTCTACTGTTTATTAATTGCTTTTGGCATTAACGCGCAAACATTAGTTACTATTAGCCAACTCCCCGACACCTTACAACCCAAAATAGTAGAAACTAATACTCGAAAAGCTCCAGAGGTTGTCAGTCTGAGCCTGTCGAAGACCAAACCAAAAGTAACCCCCTTTGCCCCCAACGTAGCTCAAGGAAAAAGCAATTTTGCTACTTACACCAGCGATGATGGTTTGGCAATGGATGCTGTTAATTATGGTAAAACTACGGTTTGCGATAGTGAGGGTAATATATGGTTTGCTACTCAAGGCGGAGGGGTGAGTAAGTATGATGGCAACTCCTTTATAACTTATACCACCGATCAAGGGCTAGCGAATAACGTAGTTTTAAGTATCGCAGCAGATAAAATCGGAAACCTTTGGTTCGGAACTTCTGGCGGAGGGGTGAGTAAGTATGATGGCAACTCCTTTATAACTTATACCACCGAGCAAGGGCTAGCGAATAACTACGTTTTCAGTATCGCAGCAGATAA
>JBLIOB010000023.1:0-25624 GCA_047639575.1 Parvicellaceae bacterium | reverse complement strand
CTGTAATACGCTGGAAGACAAAACAATCACAAAGTTTATCCCGTATCGATTTGATAATGAAGATGACGATCATCCACAAGATCCAGATCCGCATGGTTTCGCTGGTTGGACAAGCCAAGGAGATGTGTTGATTTATGATAAATATGATGTTTGGAAGATTAATTTAAATGGAGAAGTTCCACCTGCGAACTTGACCAGAACTAGGGAAACGGATTGGACTTATCGCTATTGGAAGACGGATCGGGAGGCAGATTATATTGATTTAACGGACGTAACCTATTGGAGAGGATTTAATCATAAAACGAGAGCTGTTGCAATAGGAGAACTAGGTAGACAGTCTATGCGTAACGTCTTTAAAGAAGATTCTAAAATAGTAGGCCTAACTAAAGCGAAGGATTCTAAAGATGTGATTCTGAGAACTCAAACTTTTGTAAAATATCCAGATCTAAGCGTTACTGATTTGAGTTTTGCTAAAGTGGATATAATAAGTGATGCAAACCCTCAGCAAAAGGACTATAACTGGGGAACGGTGGAGCTTACAGCTTGGAAGTCGTATGAAGGTTTAGAGCTTGAAGGTTTGATTTACAAGCCAGAAGATTTCGATCCAACTAAGAAATACCCCTTAATGGTGTACTTCTATGAAACCTATACTCAGCACATTCACAATTACTATTCACCGAAGCCAACAGCTTCTATAATCTATGCTTCGGAATATGTAAGCAATGGCTACATCGTATTTATTCCAGACATTAAATATATCGATGGGCATCCAGCCAAAAGCGCTTTTGATTGCATCGTTTCAGGAACAGACCATCTGGCTAAAAACAGTTGGATTGACGCCACAAAAATGGCCCTTCAAGGTCAGAGTTGGGGTGGATATCAAACCGCGATGTTGGTTACAATGACAAATAAATATTGCTGTGCAATGGCAGGTGCTCCAGTTAGTAACATGACAAGTGCGTACGGAGGTATCAGATGGGGTAGTGGGATAAGTAGAATGTTCCAATACGAAATGACTCAAACTAGACTTGGAGGAACACTCTGGGATAGTCTTGATGTTTATATTGAGAATTCTCCATTGTTTCATATTCCCAAAATTCAAACTCCGATTTTAGTGATGCATAATGACAAAGATGGTGCTGTACCATGGTATCAAGGAATTGAATATTTCGTTGGACTTAGAAGATTAAACAAGCCTGCATGGATGTTGAATTACAACGGAGATGCTCATAACCTTAGAAAGTTGGCGAACAAAAGAGATTTAAGCATCAGGATGAGACAGTTCTTTGATCATTACATGTTAGATGCGCCAGAACCTAAATGGATGAAAGATGGAGTTCCTGCTGTTGATAAAGGAATTGATTACGGGTTTGGAACGGAAGAATGAAAATCAGTAAGCTCAACTCTTTATTGATTATAAAGCTTCCAGAGACTGGAGCGGATTTAGAATCTAAGCCTACTTGGTTTTGAGCATGGCTCTTTTCTTCTTCATAAGTCTATAGGCAAGAACTAGAGTTAACAGAATTGCTAAAGTTATACCAATGAGCCACGGAAGTTTAACAATGTTGATCCAAATTACCCATTGATTAATGGATGCAGCGTTTATTTGATCCTGTGTGTCCTCGTTAAATTGATCTTTAAACGCTCCAATGTATATGCTTAGCTCATCTTCTCTTGAACTATAAAAGTCGGCTAAGAAAGCATGAGATGAGTACTTATCAAGATGTCTATTGTAAGATTCACAGAAACTACTGTCACTGAAAATTCTTTCATGATGGGCTGGGTTCAGCTCCTCGTTGTTTCTAACGAGATTATTGATTCTTCTTGAGTCCGAATCAAATCCGGCTGGCTCAAGCCTTTTAGTGAGCTTGTTGTAATAGAATCTGCAATTTATCCAACGCAACGAATGGGAGCCTCCAACCAAATCAACCAGGGCATAGTATTGGCCCATCTTTTCTAAATCAAAAACATCTTTTGCAACCAACGTACCTGATTGATATTCTTTTAGAAGCTTAACAGCCGATTTATAATCCTGGTTTTTTTTATTTTTTTCATTGAAGCATTTTATTTCTGCTTCTTTGTAGGATTTTGTATCAAATTCTCGACTAAAATTAGTCAGACCTTCTGGCCAGTATTTTTCGTCATCAAATGCAAGTATTGGCCCTTTGGGACGGTCCCAACCTTGATGAATTTTTGGATTAGAAAAATGCTCTTCTCGTGCATAGAGTCCTTTATATTCGTTATTCAAGTACACTACTGCAAACTCATAATTCAAATAAGGAAGGCCCTCAGATTTTAGTAATTGATGGAAGATCCACTCGGATAAATATCGTCTTGTTTTCGGGTGTGTTAAACTAAAAACATGTTTGCCTTTAGAGTCAGAGAATTTTACTCTCATTGATAACAAATCCGAATCGTAATGATCTTGTTTATCCCCTTTTAACCTAACCTTTGCTTTCTCACCGTTTACCTTTCCTTTGAACCAGATTTTAGTTTTGCTAAAGTCGTATCGCGAAAGGGCATCCGCGGCCAATGAATCCATCTTATCCACAGATTCTTGATTGATAGAAATGTCGTAACGAGTAAAATCGTTTGGGTCAAAATGACTTGGAACAGAAGGATCCTTGGTAATAAAGTATGTTACCGAAGAAATTATAAGAATTGTGACGAACCAAAAAAAGACTTTTTTCACTTTGATTTTTTGGAAGTTAATACTTGTAGGAACTTATTCTTTACGTTTATCACAAGTCCCTGAACCGTTTAATATCTGTAACGGAAAATCTAGTGGCGATTATGAGTTCAGCTCGTCTATTTACTAGCAGAACCAGTAAATAGACGATAGAACAGTATTATAAATCAAACTTGATCCCTTGAGCTAATGGTAGCTCAGTAGACCAATTCATAGTATTCGTTTGTCTTCTCATATACACTTTCCATGCATCTGATCCAGACTCACGTCCACCACCTGTTTCTTTTTCTCCTCCAAATGCACCGCCAATTTCAGCACCGGAAGTTCCGATATTTACATTGGCAATTCCGCAATCAGATCCTTGATAAGAAAGGAATTTTTCACTTTCTCTCATGTTCGTAGTCATGATAGCAGAAGATAATCCTTGAGGTACAGCGTTTTGAATTTCAATTGCATTTTCAACTTCTCCTGAGTATTTCATCAAGTAAAGAATCGGAGCAAATGTTTCGTGTTGTACGATCGCCATGTTGTTTTCTGCTTCAAAAATTGCAGGCTTAACATAACATCCACTCTCGTAACCTTCTCCGGTAAGAACTCCACCTTCAACAACAACTTTACCACCTTCGGCAATGCACTTGTCAATTGATTCTTGATATGCTTTAACGGCATCAGTATCAATTAAAGGCCCAACATGATTATTCTCATCTAACGGATTTCCGATAGTCAGTTGAGTATAAGCAGAAGCTAATTTTTCTTTTACTTGATCGTAGATAGATTCGTGAATGATTAATCTACGAGTAGAAGTACATCGTTGACCGCAAGTTCCAACTGCTCCGAATACAGTACCGATAATTGCAATGTTTAAATCTGCATTTGGAGTCATGATAATAGCATTATTACCACCTAATTCAAGTAATGATTTTCCTAATCTTGCGCCAACCGCTGCACTTACAGATTTACCCATTCGAGTAGATCCTGTTGCAGAAACCAATGGCACTCTAGTATCGTTTGCCATTAACTTTCCAATTTTAGCATCGCCAATAATTAGACAGGAAACGCCTTCAGGAACATCGTTTTTAGCAAATACCTCTTGTGCAATGTTTTGACAAGCTATTGCAGTTAAAGGAGTTTTTTCAGATGGCTTCCAAATACATACATCTCCACAGATCCAAGCAAGAGCCGTATTCCAACACCAAACCGCTACTGGGAAGTTAAATGCAGAAATGATACCTACCATCCCAATTGGGTGATATTGCTCGTACATTCTATGATTTGGACGCTCAGAGTGCATTGTAAATCCGTGCAGTTGTCTTGACATTCCAACAGCGAAATCGCAGATGTCTATCATTTCTTGAACTTCTCCAAGCCCTTCCTGGTAGGATTTCCCCATTTCATAAGAAACCAATTTACCAAGCGCTTCTTTCTTTTCTCTTAACGCCTCACCTAATTGTCTTACAACTTCACCTCTTAATGGCGCAGGAACTTTTCTCCATTCCTTATAGGCTTCTTGACCTTTTAAAATGCAAGCTTCATATTCTGCTTCAGTTGCACTTTTTACCGTTGCGATTAATGTCCCATCTACTGGCGACATTGAATCAATATTTTCACCTCTGGTTGCGAACCAATGCGAGCCTGCTGCCGCACCACTGTTAACGTCCTTAATCCCAAGTGTTTTTAAAGCTTCGGTTATTCCGAAGTCTACTGCTGTATCCATCATTTCAAGCGAATGTTAAAATTTCGACTGCAAAGGTAAGGAATATGTAAAGATTAACAAGGCTAAATTGTTGGCAACAAATGAAACTTATTTGTGGTGTTTTATGCGATAGGAAAACAATCTTTACCAGTATGAAAATTAGGAATTACTATTCTGATTCTGGCCCAGGAATATCATCCGGAAGCGTAGTGTCATGTTCTTCATGTTCCCGAATTGAAGTCCGATATTCTTCAATCTCATCTACTATTGTGTCGTTGCCTTCGCCATCTTCTTTTACGATACTAACTTTGAGAACATCTCTAACTCTACCTCCTTTGTTTAGGACCAAAGCAACCATCATTATTAAACTGGTCACCAAAATTGTAAAGAGTAAAATACCTGATTCAAATCCCTGAATCCCCATGTCAAATTCTTCCGCGTATTTTTCTAACGTTTCGCCATGAAAATTCATGTATCCATCTGGTATCGCGTAAAACAATAGGATCGTAATTAAGCCCCTCGGAGCAATATATAACTGGGGTTGGATGTTCTTTCTTAAAACAAGAATCAAGACAATAAACCTGATGATATAGAGACTCCCGATAATCCCCAAACTGATCACTGCTGTCCGCAGATCAATTAAAGAACTAAGACTAATCGTTATTCCAAAAAGAACAAAAAAGAAGGTTCTTGTTACAAAAGCTGACTCAAGGGTAAGCACGTGAAAATCGTGAAATATAGGTTTCAGTTTTTCCCTATTGTTCATTTTTTTAAGTGGCCCTCTAAAGAATAAACCAGTGTTGTTCAAGACTACTCCGAACATTAAAATGATAATTAATGCAGATAAGTGGAATGATTTTCCAATTGCATAAAGGCACATGAGTACAGCAATAATTAGGAATAGTTTCACCTGACTTTTTAAATTCTGAAACAGAACTACCAATGCATAACTAGCAATGATACTGATGACCAGGGTAATTCCAATGTTCTTCCCAATACTCACAAGAACAGTTCCTGCGCTATCCGCGTCACCATTTTGAATTAAGAAGTAGAAGAACATGATTCCGAGAATGTCAGAAAATGTGCTCTCATAGATCATAAATTCTCGCTTCTCTTTACTTAAACCTCCAACGCTAGGGATGATTATTGCACTACTCATGATTGCTAATGGTACAGCGTAGACCAGGGCTTTTAATAATGTTGCATCTGAAAAGAACTCCATTATTAACCAGGCAATGGCAAATGATGAAGCCCCAAGAGCTAATAAAGCAACTACAAAAGACTTTAGAATCACTCCAATTTTATCTCGTTTTAATTCTAGATCAAGCGCTGCTTCGAGCACAATTAAAATTAAACCAACGTTACCCAGAATCTTGAGTTGATTCATTAGTTGGTGGTTTTCCGAAAAGTTAATTCCTAATTGCGGAGCAGCGTATTGAATACCAAGACCAAGAACAATGAGCATTAAAACACTCGGAATGTTTGTCTTTTTGGCAATTAGATTGAATAGAAAACTCAGTATTATAATTACTGAGACTCCAATGATGTAAACGTACGTCCCCATTTATTGTCTCTTAATTCCCCTCGATTTTTAGACGTTCTTCTTTTTCTTCTGCCCTGGTTGGCTTGTCTTTTTCAACTTCCTTTTTTACTACTTCATCTTCTTTTTTGACGGTAGTGGAAGCAATGTTTTGAGCGATTCCTCCTAAGTGACTTTTTATAATAACATTCATATCGTTTGTGTTGTTGGAGAAATATGAAATACTCGCTCCTGTTGATATTTTCTTACCAGACAGATCAAAGATAGTATAGTGGACTTTAATCTTACGATTATATTCATCTGTAGCAAGACCTTTTTGAGAGGGACTAGCACCGTTAACAATGTCCATTTGGTTAATGAAAATAAAGACATCAGCCCCAAATTTAGTGTTTAGCTGTGTTAGTAGATTTGGATTATGGATGCTGGTTTCCATGTACCTTTGCTTTTTATCGTAAGTAGTTACAACTTCTCCATTCACAGTTCCGCTTGATTTTTTTGGAGCTTCTTCCTTTTCGGACCCAATTGAACTCACTTTGTTTTTCACATTATTGGAGAACTTGTTGAGTTTATATTTAAGCTTGTCTTTAGTTGCCGCATCGTCATCTGGAGCAATTGCCTCTACTGGGATTAATTGTTCTTCGGGAATCTCAGAATAGTGATAGCCGATCGAAGAGTAGATATAGCCGAGTTCTTTTTCCACGTCTCCTGTGTCAACATGCATTAATGACACGGTCTCCATTTTGTCATGCATCTCCGTCATCATCATATTAGACAAACCGAACCGCATATTTTGACGGATCTGCTCGAATGACATTCCAGTTTTTGCCGAAATTTCTTTGTCTATTCCAGACATGTACATTTTAGATTCAAAGGGAATAATCAGTGCTTTATGATTCTGAAGATGTTCGCCATCGTTGTAAGCAACCTGATCGGTTGTTTTTCCAGTAACTATTCCGTTACTGTTTTGTGCATTACTATATCCAACAGAAAGGATCAATGCAATTAAGAGCGTAATATTTTTCATAAGACAGACTTAGTCAAACAAAAATAACATGATAACGTCCTTGTTTTGCCCTTGAATCAGGTACTTATGAAGAGATGAGCGTTTATATCTAGTTGAAAATTGCCTTTACGACATCCAAGCCATTTGCATAAAGCAAGAGTCCTAAAAGCAATACCATACCTACTACTTGGGCTCTTTCCATGATTTTTTGACTTACCGCTCTTCCAGTTACCATTTCCCATAAAAGGAAAATAACATGTCCACCATCGAGGGCTGGAATAGGAAGTAAGTTCATAAAGGCTAAAATGATAGATATTAAAGCAGTGTTTAACCAAAACTGATGCCAGTCCCACTCTGAAGGGAACATTTTACCAATTGCACCAAACCCTCCAATTTGAGTAGCTCCTTTGGCGGTAAAGACATATTTGAATTGAACAACGTAATCATGTAATGTCCAATATCCATAGGCAAATCCTTCAGACAATGCTTCTCCAAACGAATAATCACGATGACTAACGGTCATAGATTTGTCCTTGGGGCTTTCACATTCAATTCCGAATTTGCCAACTGAATCGTTTTTAACCTGTAGTGGAATAATTTTTCCATTTCTAAATACATCTACTGTATATGTCGTGTTAGAGTCTTTCGACACAATTTCTGCAAACTCGTACCAATACTGAACTTGATCGCCATTTATTGCCGTAATACTATCTCCTTTTAACATGCCTCCGGCTAAAGCGCCAGATTCTTCATGAACACTATCTATAATTGGAGTTCGAATGGGTTGCAATGGAATTTCTTGACCATTCGTCCACATCGTCATTCCAAAATCTTCCGGAATTTCAATTGCAACTATATTGTTACTTCCTGGGTGCGTAACTTCAACCGTTTTTACTCCTCTCATTAAGAGGTGGCGGCTAATGTCTAATACACTAAACAGTTCTTTTCCATTAACGCTTTTAATCTGATCTCCATCTTGAAAACCAATGGCCTCAGCAACAGACGTTGCTGAAAAGCCAAAATCTACATGCTCATGCTTTACATAATCTCTTCCCCAAACACCAAGGACCATCATGTAAATTAAAAATCCTAGAATAAGGTTGACAACAACTCCGCCTAACATAATAATAAGTCGCTGCCAGGCTGGTTTAGATCTAAATTCCCATGGTTCAGGAGGTTTGGACATTTGATCTTTATCCATTGATTCATCTACCATTCCGGAAATTTTAACAAATCCGCCTAATGGCAACCAACCTATTCCATATTCAGTTTCTCCGATTTTCTTTTTGAACAAAGAAAAGTAAGGATTGAAGAACAGGTAAAACTTCTCAACTCTCGTTTTAAAAAGTTTAGCAGGAATCATGTGCCCCAACTCGTGAAGTACAATTAGTATTGAAAGGCTCAGTAATAACTGTGCCGCTTTGATCCAAAAATCACCCATTCATTCTCTTTATAAGGTCGGTAAAGATAGTTTTTCTACCCAAACGATTAATTGAAACAACATTCTTTAACAAAGAGTTCAATAAGACTCCTCATTTCTTGCTTTTTATAAGCCGATTGATCTGACCTTGTATCTTACGAGCCGTTAATATTTCAACGGCATGTGTAAATTAGACTGATTATAACTAACTTGTAACCGCATCTAGTAATCTAATAATAATCTAACACAAAAATGAAAAAAATCTACTTATCAAGCCTTGCTTGCCTTATCATGTTTCTAACTCCGTTTATCGGGATAAGTCAGCAGGTAAATTCAAATTATTCCGATGGGCAAATTTGGGTGAAAACGAAGTCTAGCGCTATCGTTAATTCGAGTCTAAGTATTAATGGAACAGTCAATACAGACTATCGAAACTTGGACGTAAGTCAAGTGCCATTCTTATCAGACCTAGAGTCTAACATTGCTTTTGACAGAATTGAACAACCTTATCAGCACATAACGTCTGAGCAAGGATTAAACAGAATTTTTAGACTTACGTTAACCGACCCATATCAAGTTGACGCAGTAATTAAGTCTTTAAGTGACTTAGAGAGCATTGAATATGCTGAAAAAGTGGCGCTTATCAAGAAAACGCTAACACCAAATGATCCTGATTTTAATTCATCTACGCAGTGGGCATTGTTTCAAATTGGAGCTCAATCTGCATGGAACCTTGGAACTGGTGATGCCAATGTTGTTGTTGCAATTGTTGACGATGCCGTAGAGATTACGCATTCGGACTTGAGCCCTATTATTTGGACGAACTCAGGAGAGATTGCAGGAAATGGAATTGACGATGATGGGAACGGATATATTGATGACGTGAATGGATATGACGTTGCGAACATGGACAACGATCCAAATCCAGATGGTCCTGCATATGATCATGGTACGCACGTTGCTGGTATTTCTGGTGCGGCTACAAACAATGGAAATGGAATTGCTTCAATAGGATACAACCTTTCTATTATGGCAGTGAAATCTACGAACTCTGCAAGTGTTGTTTCTAATGGATATGACGGAATTGTGTATGCCGTTAACTCTGGAGCAGATGTAATAAACATGTCATGGGGTGGAAGTGGATCTTCTTCTACAGCACAGTCAATTATTGATTTTGCCTACACCAATGGAATTGTTTGTATAGCGGCTGCTGGAAACGATGATGTTTCTACTCAATTTTATCCTGCTGCTTACAACAATGTAATCTCAGTAGCTTCTTCAACTTTTGGAGATGCAAAATCTGGGTTCTCTAATTATGGATCTTGGATTGATATAACAGCACCTGGAAGTGCGATTTGGAGTACAGTGCCAGGAAATTCATATGCAATTAAACAAGGAACTTCAATGGCTTCGCCAATGGTTGCCGGTTTAGCAGGATTGCTTCTTTCTTTAAACCCAGGATTAAATCCTGATGATGTTGAATCTTGTATTAGATCTACTGCAGACAATATTGATGGAGCAAATCCTTCATATATCGGTGATCTTGGAGACGGAAGAATTAATGCACTGGCAGCAATGAATTGCGTTTCTGCTACTTTAAACTGGGCACCAGTTGCTGATTTTTCTGGAGCACCAACCAATATTATTGAAGGACAAGCGGTGAACTTTACCGACTTATCATATTATAACCCGACAACTTGGACATGGACTTTTACAGGAGGGACACCTGCATCATTTAGTGGAGCCGTACCTCCAGCTATTACTTATAATGTAGCTGGAACTTATCAAGTGGAACTAACGGTTACCAATGCAAATGGAACAGACACGAAAACAGAAGTTGGGTATGTTACTGTGAATGCATTGACAGGATGTGACACGATCTCCAACACTTTAGTAACGGATACTTACCAGATTAACCGATGGGTTGGAACAGACGGATTCGTTGCCGGACATAATTCTTATGGAATGGTTCGATTTGCGGAGCAATACACTGCTTTCGGTCCAACAAGCATAATGGGAGCTGAGTTTTACTTTGTTGAAGGTGAAACAACGACTCCAGCATCTTTTGTTAGATTAATGGTTTGGGATGATGATGGAGCAGGAATGCCAGGAACGATGGTGTATTCTGAAGATATTACAATGCAGGAAATTGAAGACAATGTTACTGGTCCTGGTGCCGGTTCATTCTACATTACTAATGTAACGTTTGATACTCCTGCTACCGTTACTACAGGAACTTTCCACGTTGGATATTCTATTGAAAATGCAACTGCAGCTACAGATTCAGCAGCATGTTCTTTATACAATGTGACAACAGATGGTGGAAGACCAAATAAAATGAATGTCTTCTTTGAAGCAGGTAATGCATTAGGCTATCCGGACAACTCATGGCAATCTATTGAGACTGTAACTGGTGGTGCTCAATTTGTGATGCACATCTACCCAAGAATTACAGCAACACCGCCAACGGCAGTAATCACTTCAGATTCTCCAGTTTGTGAAGGTGACTATATGACTTTTGGAGCGACCACCTCACCAAATTCGGTGAATTGGGAATGGGCAATAAATGGAACTTCAACACCATATCCAACAGGAGGAGATCCTTCAGTTATTATGACATCGGCAGGAACACATACAGTGTATATGGCTGCTTATAACAGTTGCGGATTTTTCCATGTTGATTCTATAGATGTAGTTGTAAATGCTACTCCAAATGTTGGGGTAACTGCATCTGCTGATACCGTTTGTCCGGCAGGTTCATCTAACCTAGCGGCTAGTGGCGCAACAAGTTATGTTTGGACCCCAGCTGCAGGATTGTCTTGTACAGCTTGTGCAAGCCCGATAGCAACGCCTGCGTCAACTACTACTTATACCGTTTCAGGTACAACTGGTTCTTGTTCAGCTGATACATATATCACTATTGAAGTGGATGATTCTGCTCCAACAGCGAATTACTTGCAAAGTTCGGACACTATATGTCCTAATGAAAGTATTAGCTATAATGGTGCTATTTCTAGCGGTGCAAGTACTTATACTTGGACATTTACTGGTGGAGATATTTCATCTTCAGGGTCTTCCAATCCAACAGTTACGTATACTGCTGCAGGGACTTATAGTGTTGATTTAACTGTTGAGAACACTTGTACTCAAACTGATAACACGGTTGGTACGATTGTAGTTTTAACAGCGCTAGAATGTGCTACTGGACTTGATGATTTATCTTCATTAGAAGGGATCGGAGCGTTTGCAAATGAATTAGAAGGGAATATTCAGCTTTCATTTAGCAATGCAATTCAAGGAAAGGTAACGGTTGAACTAGTCAACACTTTAGGTCAAATGATATCTACTCAAACGATCAATAATCCTGGTTCGGGTCAAATGGCATACTTGCCGACTCAAGGATTAGAAAGTGCAATTTATCTGGTTAGAGTTCGCACCGAAACGTCACAATTTATTACTAAGCTATTGATTAAGTAATCCTGCATAAAGGCAGACAAATTAATTAAGGAAATTAAAGCCTTTCACCATTGGTGGAGGGCTTTTTTTATGCATTTATTTAGCGATTTGGCTCTACCCTTATTCCGATAACACAGACATCATCAACTTGTTCAAAATCACCTTTCCATTCCATAAAGAAATTTAAGAGTTCATCATGCTGAAGAGTTAAAGCTTTTCCTTCGATTTCTAAGACCTGTTGCTTCAGCCTCTTGTGCTTTAACTTCTTGCCTTTTTCACCACCAAATTGATCTGGAAAACCATCAGACGTAAGAATGATCTCATCTCCAATGTAAATCGGATAAGTGTTCTGATTGAAATCACTCATTTTGTCCTGCAGCCCAATTGATTGTCTATCACCCCGAAATTCAACTAATGATTTTCCATTGATGGAAACAGTTCTTGGAGCATTTAATTGAGCTTCACTTAGCCAACTATCTTCTCGAACAATCCAGATAGGATTATTTGCGCCAGCGAAAGTGACCTCCATGTCCTGGAAATTAAGTCGAATGAGGGCAATGTCCATCCCATCTCTAACTTGGTCTTTACTTTCACTAAAAGTGCTTATAACAAGCTCTCTCGTTTTGTTTAATATCTCAGCCGGTTCTATTAAATTGAATTCTTTTAAGGCCCTGTTCAGGGCATTACTGCAAACAACCGAAACCATTGCCCCAGGAACTCCATGCCCGGTGCAGTCTGCAACAGCAATGTACACTTGGTTGTTAACCACACCAAACCAGTAGAAATCACCGCTAACCACATCTTTAGGTTGAAACAACACGAAACTATTGTAAAGGTATTTATGTACGTCCGATAAATTGGGAAGTATGGCTGTTTGAAGTCGTTTTGCATAAGAAATACTGTCTGAGATTTCTCGATGTTGTTCTTCAATTTCAGTTCGCTGATGGTTCGCTAAATCACGCTGATTTTCCACCTCAATTTTTTGGATTTCGATGATTTTCTTCTGCTTTTTAGCAATTTTTAGTCGGCTATAAATTAGAACCCCTAATGCCAGAACTAAAATTAAACTGATAAGAGCAACGACTAATACCAAAATGGTTTGAGAATGTTTAAGTTCAGAATTCTCCAAACTAGTCGCAGCAGTTTGTTTGATTATTTCATTTTCAACACTGTCCTGTAAAAGTTGTTTTTGGTGGCGATATACCAAGTCTTTTTTAGCTACTTCCCTGGTGTTTGAATCATTGATAATAACCGATTGTAAGTCATGCAGTTGCTCCATATAAAACAGGGCGGAGTCATATTTATGTTGCAGTTTAAAGCCCCTATGCAAACAATTACAGATTAGCGTTTTTCTAAAAATGGCTTGATGTGAGTTGGCCAGTAACCATGCTTCTCGGCAATGATCCAAAGCCCTAGGCACATCTTCTCTGTCGATATAAATCATCCCGGCATTATAAAGAGCATTTGAGAGCCCGTCCCATTCGTCTATAGACCTTAGTTGTACGATAGCGTTTTGAAAATAGCTCAATGCTGAGTCTGGCATATTATTCTTTTCGAATGCAACTCCAATGTTTTCGAGCGTGCTTCCTACTTTTCTTGCATCTCCAATTTTATCGGCAATTTTAAAACTTAGATGATAATAATACAAAGCACTATCAACTCTATAGTTGCTGTCCATTTCAAAGTAAGCTAAATGAACATTCCCGATGTTATTATACGCTGTAGCAACTCCATTAAGGTCGCCTGTTTTTACTTCAAATTCAAGCGATTTGCGATAGAGTTTAAAAGCTTCTTTAAAATTGTCTTGTCTCTCATGAATTAGCCCAATATTGTTGAATAAACCTCCAACAATCCCTACATCATTAATTTCCTCTGCGTACCTTAGGCCAAGGTAGTAAAGGTCAAGAGCTTTCGTAAAATTTCCTAGATCATCATTGTTAATACCCAGGATATTATAACCTTTTGCGAGTGCAACTTGGTAAAACCGAAGCTCGATAGGGTCAAAAGTCTTTTTTCTTTTAACTGCGTTTTTCGCAATTCTTACAATTTCTAGATTAAGCTGATTATCTAATTCTGGGTTAGATATATAAATGAGATCATCCCAACTGATGAGTGCCTTAATCCGTAAAGTATCATGGTCATTTTCTTTATAGATCTGATTGACGGAGTCGATTGAATGAACCTGACTTCCAGCATCACAAAATGTGAAAACTAAAAAGAGAAAAGAAACGACTTTTAATATCCTAAACACTTTATGGGATTAGAGTGAAGCACAAAGGTATAGAATTGTCTGTTCTTACTTGCGGTTGGAGGGCTATACTTCTGTTAAGAAAAGCGAAATAGATGATACCCTGATTCCAATTATATACACATCATCTAATTGTTCTAAGTCACCTTTCCGGGTTTCAAATTCTTTATTAATCAATTGATGCTGTTTTTCCATCGGCTGGTTTTGAACTGAAAACAATAATTTTCGGAATGCGTTTGCTTTAGACTTCTTACCGCGTGGGCCTCCAAACAGATAGTAATCGATTTAAGCGGATGATTTTCCGAAATCTTTTAAGGTATTAGAAGCGACTGGCTCATTATTTCTTCAGTTAATGCCTTCATAGCATCTTCGTAATTTTTAATTTTCACGAAGTGGCCTTGGCCGCTAGCAGCAACTTCCCTCATGCTTTGTTCATGACGATAAGTGTTTTTGATACCAACTACGCTCATTTTGACGTCTTTTCTTGCAAAACTTTTGGCTAGTCTTTTAGTACTTCCTGTTCCTCGGTTAAACCCACCGTCAGTGGTCATGATAATTTGATTGTTTCCACCATGAATAAATGCCTCACAAGCTTTTTTGTAGGCCAGTTTCATGCCTTCAATGCCTGCTGTATTTCCTTGAGCCTCTAAAGATTCGATCATCTTCATGATCTTGTCCTTGTCGGATGCGGAAGTTGTTTCCATTAGCACCTGGGCTTCAGTCGCATAAGTCACAATAGTAATATTGTCAACTGGGCGTAACATCTTAGTCAATTCGATCATGGATGCTTTTAGTAAATCCAATTTTCCGATGTACTTCATGGAAGAAGAGATGTCAACACAGAATACGATGTTGTTTGCAGCAAACTTATTCAGTGAAAAATCTGAAGAATCTACCTCCAAAACGGTGTCTTCAAGAACCAGATCAGGAATGTCAAAGGGAACAACGACCGGCAGCGTATCTTCGGGAGTATCTAGGACGAGTTCAACAGTGTCGAGGGTTTCTATTAATGTTTTTGTTAATTCCGCCAAAACATAATTGTTATTTCGGTTCACATAAGCTGAGAATTCCGCTCCATTATAACCTTCAGCATTAAACACGAAATAATATAGCCCCAGTGGAACGGTAGCTTTCACCTTACCGTTTGGTTTAGTTGTGAATTCATTCAAGACAACACCGTTATAAATCATTTTGATATTTGCATCATCAATTGGTTTTTGCGTTAATGAATCTCTAACCTCTACTGTCAGTTCAAAGCTAATTTCTTGAGTAACATTTTTGTCATTAAAACTGGGGCAATCGGGACTGCTATTTGGTCTGAACTCTTTAACGAATCCTTTTGTTTTAATGACTAGTGGTTCCGTGGTAGAACTTAAGTGAAGTAATAATTCATCTTCAAAGTATCCCGTTTTACTGGGGTTGTACTTGATTCTTATAAACTGAATTGAATCTTGTTCCAAGGTCTTACTTGAGAATAAGATTTTGTAGGAATCAGGTGTTTCGAGTCTGAAAATAAAAGCCTTTTTTGGGTTTTTGTTTGAAATTTGAAGATCAACATATCGTTGACTAGAATTATCAAGTAACTGAAAATCGGCCGTTTTTGAAGAGAAGTCAATTTGAGAATAGGAAAAATTAGCCAATAACATGACCATGAATACAAGGTTCCATTTCATAGAAACCTTGGTATAAATCGAATTAATACTGAAATTATTCCACCAATCCATGCTAAGACTATTCCAATTTTAAGCAGGTTGAGATGTTGCGCTTTATAATAACCCGATTTTTGCTCGTTTATTTTCTTAGTTGCTGTTCTATGTAAGAATAATCCTGCCACAGCTGCGAAAATTCCGACTATCGTCATGCAGGTTGCTATGGAAAGAATACCAGCAATCATAATAATTACACCTTCCGCTAAGGCTACTTCTCCATGTTCTCCCTGGGTAGGTTCTGGAAATGATTCAGATTCGTCAGGTTCAGGTTCATATGCTGGAACCCAATTATCGTCTTCGACTGCCTCATCTATCTCAATCTCTTGTTGTGATATTGCATCTTCAAATGAGATGGATTGGCTCTCTGAAGACTCCTTCTTTATTTCTGCTAAGATTGATTCTAACGACTCCTCGATGGATTCATCCGCGCCATCCGAACTTTCTACTACAATATTGTTTTCAGCCGCACTTATCTCCTCTTCAGCCTTTTCGATTGCATCGTTAAGCGTTTCTTGAACGGATATTAAATCACTTTCAAAATCCAATGATTCAATTTCCATTTCATTTAGTGAATCAAAGACTTCATTGGCTTCTAGTTCAAGCGCAGAAAGGTCTTTTTTAACTTCCTCAACAATAGGGTCGGTTGGCTCAATAATGATTGGCTGTATCGGAGTGGTTTCAGTGGAGGGTGGTACTGGAATTGAAATGGTGTACGATGGATTGGGTTGTGTCTCGCTTTCCGCGGCTTTACTTTCTTTTGCTGCCTTCAAAGCAGCATCAATCATTTTATCAATGCCTCCTCTATTTAAACCAACTTCTTTTCCTTCATCAAACAAGCCTATCCGTTCGGAAACACCTATTCTACCTTCTAAAGCGAGCGTATTAATTTTATCAGAAAATGCCTTAAGATCCATTATAGTTAGATCAACTTATTGTTTTGGATGGCGTCAATTACAGAATTCGACATATTCTTTTCAACGTCCCCATAACTATTCATATAATCTTCCTGGCTTTTTTTAATAACCTGATGGGCCTCTTTCTTACCGTAGATTGCGGCAATTTCACATCTGGGTTTTGAACCCTTCTTACCTTGATTAGGGATGTCTTTATAAGTAAGGAAATAGTGTTTTAAGCGATCGATAATATTTTCAGGATAATCTTTTAAATCTTCCCATTTCGAATAAATTTCATCGCCCTTTAAAACTGCAATTATTTTATCATCTGCCTCTCCGTTATCTATCATTCTGAATCCACCTATAGGAATCGCTGGAAGCAAGATATATCCTTGATTGATAGGTCTCTCGGTTAAGACCAAAACATCTAACGGGTCTTTGTCACCGGAGATGTTTTGTCTTCCAATTTTCACCATACACAAATCCGCAACACCATCACCGCAATACGTTTGTGGGATAAAACCATGTAGGGCAGGAACAATGTTTGAGAATTTTTGAGGACGATCTACCATGCGGTATCCACTTTCTTTATCAATTTCATATTTCACCGTATCAAAGGGAGTGATTTCTATGAATGTTGTCACAACGTTTGGTGTGTCTATACACGGATATTCCATGCCGTGGATGAGACTTATACCTTAGCCTTAAAGCAGGCCATACATTGTGTAGATCTTCTTTAACCAAAGAACATTATTTAATAGTCATTTTAACCATTCCATCTTTCTTCTCCTTTAAATAGGCTTCTAGCGCAAAAACATTTCCAGACACGTGGAAGATTCTTGAGGGGTTAAATTGGTGAAGTTGCTTCCCATCTAAATCCTTAGGGTCTAAGACCGAATGTCTTTCTGGCACACCTGTCTCATCATCAATTTTTACAGCTGTTAAAATTCCACCCAACCCATCTTTGTGCTTTTCTGGTGGGGTCTTAAAATTAATGTGAGCGTTCTTCTCATTGTCAAGAAAAACAATGTAATGGGCATTTTCTGAGTTCATGTATTTAATACTCATACTTCCTTTACCTGCAACACCTGCCTGGTCTTTCGCAATTTTCCTTTGCCAAACCATTTCTCCGTCTTTATTGATTTTGGTAACCACCACATGGGCATAATGAAACACTTGGGTTTTACTCATCATCCACATCTCTTCTTTATTCCAACTCTGTTCTCCAACAAAAATTACACTTCCATCTGCTTGTTGAAAAAACTCTAACATCTTCAAATCTGGCATCCCGCCTTTCCCACCAGCTTCTCGTTTGGCATTATTTTTCCGTTGTCGTTCAGAAGCATTTAAATCAATAAACTCTTTTGAAAAATCAAAGTCATGAGTTTCGACAATATCCCCTTTTAAATCGGTTTTAAATTGGTAGATCCCATTAGTATTAAAACTTATCGAAGAACTGCCTGTCCAGTTTACTTTAAAATCATATCCATTTGCATAATACCCGGCACAATTCATGTTTCCGTCAGGATCCTCAATCATATAAAACTTTTGGAATATCAACTCTCCATTAATATCCAACTTGTTTTGTTTTAACGTTCCGGATTCATCCACTGTGATTAATTCAAAAGACTTTGACTCATTCAAATATGCAAGCATGCAGGCAACACCATCTTTGGTAACAGAATATGCGAGGTTATTCATTTGCTTTTCTGTATGAGGCATTTTCACTTCATGCCCCCAAATTTTCTTCATAGAAGAATCAAAAACATAGAACCCCAGTATATCAAAGTTTATAGCATCGCTCTTAGATAGGGGCTTATTTCTGAAACGAATTAAAAGTTTTGATTGATCAGATGAAGTAAAGACTTCAAATTTCTTTGGGACGTACATGCCCTGAGCGCCAAATCCACCACCTGCATACATTCCAATAACGCTCTTGGTATTAACAACAACCATCTTTGTGGTAAAGAGCTTTTGGGCATCATTAAATTTCCCCGTGCTAGTATTCACTTCTCTAGAGTACACCGAAAATGTTTTATCTGGTTTGTTATAAGCTTCAAAAATGTAAAATAATTTACCTGCCAACTGAATAACCTCTTGCACTTTACTGTACTTAGGAAAATCTTCATAATCAGTTCTACTTATCTCCTTATTCTCGTTTAAGTTGAATAGCTGAACCGTAACCTTCGCACCAGCAGTTTTAACTGAAACCACATGGTTGTCTCCAACCGACCTGTATTCTTTAGATCTCGCATCAACTACATTATATGGTGTTCCTAGCGATATCGAAAATTCATCAGATAGCTTTACTTGTGCAAAGAGTGTAGCAGGGATTAATAATAAAAGGGTGAATAAAGTTGAAAAATTAGTCATACGCATAAGAAGGTTTTGATTTTGAACTACCTAATTAACTAAGAATTTCTTAAAAAGCAATGAATTCTTGAGGATTAATTGCGTTTCCATTGTACCACAACTCAAAATGTAAATGAGCTCCAGTTGACAAATCTCCTGTATTTCCAACAATTGCAATAGGCTCCCCAGCGGTAACCTTATCTCCCTCCGATTTTAATAAAACAGAATTGTGTTTATAGATACTTACTAAGTTGTGAGCATGCTGCACTTGGATTATATGACCATTATCTGTGGTCCACCCAGCAAAAATAACTGTTCCGTCTAGCGTAGACTTAACAGCTTCGTTTTTTGGCGCAATAATATCGATTCCATGATGACCTGTTTCGCCACCGAATGAGTTAGTAATGTCACCTTCTAGGGGAGTAAAAAAGAAAACCCCGTTCATTTTGTCATCCCGCTCATCTGGTTCAGAATTACCATGGATGCTGTATTTTTCTTCTGCTTCAATTCTGGCTCTAAGAATACTGTCTTCTTTCGATTCGGTAAATTTAATGTTACTATAGTCCTGGGTGGTATCTGTAGGAGGAAGCACGTCATCTGTGCTTTCTTTTGTCTCACCATTTAACAAGGCGATCAGATTGTCGTTGTATTTTGTCTGTGCGACACTAGTTTCGCCCATTTGACTAATGTCTGATATGTTTTGTTTATCCGTTTCAAGTTGTTCGCTATCGCCTAAATTAGAAGAAACATTAGGGATTAATTGATTGAGTGGAGTGTAAGAGAAAAGCAAAAAGGATAATGCGATTACCAAGATGGCACCGAACAGAATATAAATAAGAATATTAAAAGCAGAAAGCGTAAATGATTTCTCTTCTTCAAATGTTAAACTATTCAGTCTTACATATCTTGAAGGACTTTGAAGCCTTTTAAACAATGAATCTTTATTTGCTTTGTTTTCGCTCATGAAGGGCACAAATATCGATAAAAATAGGTGTAGAGGGCACTACTGGCTGCTAAATGTTGTTAATAGCTATCCAATTGCAAAGGCTCAGCATAAAAAATAACAGGTATTAACAGGCAGAAATCAGCATTTCGAAAGGAATTATCAATAAAATAAAATATTTTTGCTTTTTCTGAGTTATAACGGGGTCAGAAACTGATTTGAAGCGACACCGCCACATATTGATTTTAGTAATGGTAGCCTTTATTGGCTTCATTGCCATCCAGTGCTCTACTGAAAAGGACGCTTGGTTGAATAGATCTTTTCACAATACTACTGCTAGGTACAATGGATACTTCAATGCAGGGGAGTTGATGAAAGAGGCAATGTTCAACTACGAACTGAACTATAAAGAAAACTACAACAAGATTATTCCAATTTATGTTTATGCCGATGATAAAGGGTCTAAGGGACTGTATCCGGCAATGGACACTTCTATAAAAAAATGCGCTACTGTAATCAATAAGCACTCAATGCCTGAGAAAAAGGAAGGTAAGTTTGCAAAAACAGAGTGGTGTCAGTGGATAGATGATAACTGGTTCGTTATCGGCCAAGCAAATTTCCATAAACGAGATTATAAACCAGCATTAGAAATGTTCGAGTTTGTGATGGAGCAATATGAATATGAGGAGATTAGATTTGAGGCAAAATTATGGGCGGCTAAAACTTATATTGAAAATGGTGAATTAGCAGAAGCCGCTAAATACTTGGGTCAACTTGACGAAGAAGTTGAAGAATTGGAGGAAAAAGAACTGTCTGAAAAGGATAAGTCTAAAAAGAAGGATGCCGATTTGGGTATAAAGTCTAAAAAGAACTTCAAGATTAAAAGAGGTGGTGGAAGTTCTAAAAAAGGCAAAGGCAAAGGGAAAGGGAAAAAGAAAAAAGGAAATGATTCTGACAAGAAAAAAGTTCCTAAAAAATTCCCGGAAAAACTTTCCAAAGATGTCCATATCGTTATGGCAGATCTTCACATCAGAAGAAAAGAATGGAAGGAAGCGATAGAAAGAATTGAAAAGGCTATTAAATTAAAACCAAAGAAGAAATTAAGAACAAGGTTGTATTTTATCTTGGCACAAATCCATCAACAAAATGGAGATGCAGCTGGCGCCAATAAGGCGTATACCAAAGTAATCAAGATGAACCCTGATTATGAGATGACCTTTTATGCTAAAATTAATAGAGCATTGTCGGGTGGAGGAAATCGAGAAGAGTTGAAAAAAGAGTTGTTGGCCATGGTGAGGGATGAAAAGAACCTGGAATACCTTGATCAAATCTATTATGCACTTGCGGAGATTGAGCTGCAAGACGGAAACAAACCTGAAGGGATTGCTTATTTAGAAAAATCAGCTGTTTCTAGTACAGATAACCTCCACCAGAAGACTAAAACGTATTTACGATTAGCTGATTTGTATTTCGCGGATAAGCAATATGAGTTTGCTCAATCTTATTATGACAGTACTGCTCGGGTAGTTCCGAAAGATCATCCAGAATACGCAACGATTAAAGGCAAAAACGAGAGTTTAACAACTTTAGTTAAGCACATCAAGACAGTTGCATTACAAGACAGCCTGCAAAGACTAGGGAAGTTGTCACCAGAAGAACAACAAGAGTTGGTTGTTCAGTTAATTGAAAATCTAAAAGCGGAAGAAGAGCGTAAACGTGAAGAAGCAATTCAAAAACAAATTGATGCTGCGCTCAATGATGCAAATGCTGCTGCTAAAGGAGGGAAGTTCTGGATATATAGCCCTCAATTAAAAGGAGCTGGGTTTGCTGAGTTTAAGGGTAAGTGGGGAGATCGAAAGAATGAAGATAACTGGAGAAGGGCCAATAAGGATATAGTACTCGTAGACAACTTTGTAGGAAATGACCTCGAAGATGGGGATTCAACCACGGCTGATGTTGCCTCGCGATATAATCCGAATACGTACTTGAAGAATATCCCTAAAGACAAGGCCGATTATGACGCTAGTAATGAGAAGATTATGAAAGCCCTGTATGGTGAAGGCGTGGTTTACAAAGACGATTTACTAGATTATGATCAAGCCAGCACGAGTTTTGAAGAATTGCTAAGCAGATTTCCACGAGCTAAATTGGCACCAGCTTCGTTATACCAAATGTTTAGAATTGGAAACATAGCAATCGAAGTAGACGGAGAAAAGTATAAGCGAAAATTATTGAGGGACTTCCCGAACTCTGAATATGCTCTTATGATCAAGGATCCTGAATTCCTAGAAAAGAAAAAGAAAGAACAAGATAAGTTGAAAGACGAGTATGAAAAATACTACAGGGATTATAAAAATAAGAAATATCAGAAAATAATATTGAAAGCAAACGAAGTTGCTTCAGACACCACGATTGGTGAATATCGGTGCAAGTACTTATACTTAAAAGCACTGTCAGTAGGACAATTGAAACCACCGTCTGTAAATTCAGCGCCATTCGAGCAAGCTTTAAATCAGGTAATTAAAAATTGCAAAGGATCTGATGTGGCTCAAGAAGCTCAAAGAACAATGGATTTGATCAAAAATAGAACTTCCGTCAGCAACGCTGGAGAGGGAGAAAGTTCGTATATATTCAGTTCAACTGATGCCCACCTCTTTATATACATACATGATAAAGCAAATGGGAATGCAAATCCGGTTAAATCAAAAATTTCAAATTTCAATGGGAGTTCATTTAGCGCTAAGGGGTTAGTCACATCTACTAACTTCCTAGATTCGGAACATCAAATTATCATGGTTAAATCTTTTAAGAACAAAGTTGAAGCTATGGACTATTATACTGCATTTAAAGTAAATACGGGCCCTCTAAAAACCTATAATAAGAAGGACAACTTCTACATCATTACAGTAAAAAACTATAGCTCGGTATTGTTAGAAAAGGACGATACGAAGTACAAGGCTTTTTTCAAAAAGAACTACTTAGATTAATCTTTTGAATATATTTAGCTGGGTGAATAATCGGCAAAATTTGGGTTTTACCTCGTTTTACTATATTTGCAATAGCGATATAGGTTCTATTATTAGTAGAACCGAATAATAAACACAACAGTTATGCGCAAGGGAAACAATAACGGTATGGCAAAGACACAAGACATTAACGCTCCAGAACGATTAAATAGAATTGTTGAAGGAACAACTATTGAAGGAACAATTAAGTCTGAAAGTAACATCAGAATTGATGGTACGGTAAAAGGCGTGATTAACACTAAAGGTCGATTGGTTGTAGGGCCTAACGGTAGAATTGAAGGAGATGTAATTTGCAGTAATGCTGAAGTTGAAGGTACTATTGACGGACAAATAAAAGTCAATGAGCTGTTGTCACTTCGATCTACAGCTAAAATCTTAGGTGATATGCATACTGGGAAATTAGCTATTGAGCCTGGCGCTGCGTTCACAGGGTCATGTAATATGGGCGGAGTAGTGAAGGAACTGAGTTCTTCAGCGCCTTCTAATCAAGAATCTCAAAAACAACCAGAGCTTGTCGAGGAACTCGGAGCGTAGCGCTCACCGAGATCAATTGAAATGACAAGACGAGGTAAACGGCCTAGTATAGGCAACCCCAAGAACTTTCTTACAGTACTTATCAAAATGATCCTAATTGTTGGGGTTGGAATTATTGGTGGATTATTGGTAGACGATTATTTTAAAAGAGAATGGCCAATATTTGCAGTCATTTTTGGACTTATGGGAGCTTTCATTGCTTCTTTTATGTATACCATGTACAAAGAGACTATAAATGACGGGGACGAAGAAGAATAAGTTTTTACGATTTTCTCAAATGGGGATTATCATGGGGGTGGTCATCGGAGGTTTCACTTGGTTTGGAACTTGGATGGATGAAAAGTATCCAAATGAGAAAAACATTTGGACGGTAGTTTTCGCCCTAGCTGGAGTATTAATTTCAATGTTTTATATGATCATGGACATTCTTAGAATAACAAAAGAAGATGAAGAGTAAAGTAATCATGATTACCATTTTGGCTGCTGTCTTGGTTGCAGGCCATATGATTTCCAATGCGTTCATTCTTAAAGGACATTGGCAATTTAATCACCTGTACTGGATTGATGCAGTAATTTTAGTTTTAAGCATTTTGGTAATAGCAGTAGTTTCTAATGCTAGAAAAAATGACGACTCCAAAACGGCAATTACGTATTCTTATATGAGCATTGCAAAATTGCTTGGAATTGCTGTTGTTGCGTTGATCATGTCGAAACAGCTATTAGACGAAGAAAAAATACCATTTGCCGTTCACTTTTTGTCACCTGCTTTGGTCTTCATAGTCTTGGAATTAATCATCGTAAAAGGGTATATCTCTTTTGATGAAAAAAATAAGGAAATCAATAGTAAATAGTGTTTCTACTTATTGAGAAATGTTTTACCTTTGCCCGAAATTTCAGGGAAGGATAATATTAGTTATCAATAATGAAGACAACAAAAATGAAGATTTCAATCCTGCTAATAATAGCGTTCACGTTCGTATCGAACATTACTTTAGCATCTTCTAATCAGGATTCAATCTCGCACGGTGAGGCTCTTCATAATTCAGGAGTTAATCCTCATGGAGAAGTGCACGAGCATCTTATTGAAAAGAAAACATTTGGTCCAGATTATATCATTGATCACGTGGTAGATTCTTACGGGTGGCATATCATGGATTGGCCAACAGACGACCCAAATAAATTCAGGGCTGTAGAAGTTCATTTACCTGTCATTTTATTTGATGGTGGGTTGAAAACGTTTTGGTCAGGTGACTTCCACCACGGTCATTCTATTAAAACAATTGGAGACAAACATTATATGCTGTTTAATAATAAGGTATACAGCACTACTGAAGACGGAGAAATGACAATGGTTACGAAGACAGTTGTTCCTGATCCTATATACAATGCCAGTCTACAATATATGACTGAAATTCAAAAAGTAATGGCTGAAGCCATGCATAAAGATTCAATTAGATTAGATACCATTGCTACTACTCATCATGATTGGTTGGCGATAATTGATGCTAAAAAGGCGGACCTTGCTGTACTGTCTGCTAATGTAACTGAAGGCGAAGATTGTGATGAATGTAAGTCGTTGGAAAATGAGATTACAGTTTTGGAAAAGGCAAAATTGATTAACTCAACTCCTTGGGACTTTTCAATTACAAAAAACGTATTTGCTTTATTTATTACCGTTTTAATCATGTTATTGTTCTTTCTTAGAACAGCAAGATATTATCGTAAAAAAGGAGCTTTAGTTGCTCCAAAAGGAATGGCAGCTGTTATGGAGCCGTTGATTGTTTTTGTTCGAGATGATATTGCAAGACCAAATATTGGTGAAGCACAGTATAAGCGGTTCATGCCGTATTTATTAACGGTGTTTTTCTTCATATGGATCAGTAATATGGTTGGACTACTTCCTCTAGGGTTTAACCTGACTGGTAACATCGGTGTAACATTTGTGCTAGCATTTTTCACAATGATCCTTACTAACTTAAATGGTAAGAGAAAGTATTGGGGTCACATTTTTAACCCACTTGGAAATTCAATGCCACCCCTGGCGAAAGGGCTGCTTTACATTATTTTAGTTCCTATAGAGATGGTAGGAATTATTGCTAAGCCGTTTGCATTAATGAT
>JBLIOB010000022.1:0-26391 GCA_047639575.1 Parvicellaceae bacterium | reverse complement strand
AAATCATTGAATTCCCGAGTTCCACCAATAACCAGGTTATAAATCTCCATTAATTTATTTTCAGCTTCAGCCTTGGCTTCGTCCGAAAAGGAAGGTTTTATGACGATCTGAGACAACTCCACTTCCGCTGGAATAAGAGGAAGGCTATCTTTTGGTATGGCTTCGAAATACTCCTTCACCTCCTCTGGAGTAACAGTAACAGCCTTCAAAATCTTTCTCTTCAACTTAGCTACCTGAAGCTGGTTTTTCATTTGGACTCGGAAGGAGCTTCTGATCTCAGCTAAGGGTTGCTCAAAGCTCTTTTCAAGCACCTCTTTTGATCCATATTGCAGTATATATGAATCTATACGCCTTTCAAGTTCTGCATCTACTAAACGATCTTTTATCTTAATTTTTTCATGTGCTTTCGTTAAGAAGATTCCATCAATAATTAAACCCTCAAGAACGGAACACTTCAAGTCATCTGACTCCGCATTGCCTAGTAAGAGTAAATAGTTGTACTGAGCATCAACGTCAGATTGAAAAATAGTGTCTTTCCCGACAACTGAAGCCACTGAATCCTCTGAAGCCACTGAATCTGCACTTTGTCCATAGACGTCTTGCGTCAGTGTAGAAGCAATGATCAACAGTGCGAACAAAAAGATTATTTGAACTTTTTTTATCATAATTACAACCAAGGTCTATTTGAACAGAATCCCATCATAATGCTGGGGCTCAGCACCAGTCGAATCCTTATTTTCTTAGATCGTGAAGGTAATGAGAATTATGAGATCGAGTCCTCCTTTTTCATTCAATTGCACGGTAGAACCGACCTCGCTTTCAAATGAAAAGATTACGTTATGACGACACTTTGGAACAGCGTTTTTCAGATAATTAATTATTTTAGTTCTTCTACACGTCATCAACCGAGCAATTATGAGCGACTTCGGATCTACATTAACGGTCACCAAAACGAAAGGGAAATTCATTCTTTTCGAACGAAAAAACCTATCAAGGCGAATCGTTGCAATGGTTGACAAATCGGATGATACAGATGGGTTATCTAAAAAATTTCAATGTAAGACTTCCAAAAATGCTGAAAAAAATGAGATCATTACACTGATTATCGCATACTGGTATGGTGAAGGAGACAATCAGGAAAATTTCAATTTCGTCAATCGAAGCAAGTCAAAAAAATCAACCTTAATTATTGGCTTTTTTTATGAGTTTAATCTCCGTTTTATTCTTAGTTTTAAAACCATAATATCCAACGGAAAAGGAGTTGAATAATCACGTAAAATCATATAAAAAAGAAGGCTCTATAGCCGGAAATTATGACGTAATCGTAATTGGTTCTGGAATGGGCGGTATGTCTACAGCAGCTTTTTTAGCAAAGGAGGGCAAAAAAGTACTTGTTTTGGAACGCCATTATGAACCTGGCGGATTCACGCACACATTCACTCGGAACAAATACGAATGGGATGTTGGAGTCCATTACGTAGGAGAAGTGCATAAGCCATACTCCATGGTATCTAGAATATTTCGATACATCAATGATACGGAAGTTCAATGGGCAGAAATTGGCGAAGTCTATGATCAAATGGTATTTGGTGACGAAATATATGAGTATCGAAAAGGGAAAGAAGAATTTAAGATTAGCCTTAAAAAACAGTTCGAAGACCCTTTAGATCAGGCATCAATTGATGCCTACTTAGAACAAATGGATTTGGCTCAAAAGAGCAATAACTATTATGTGGCCGAGAAAACTATTCCGCAGAAGAAAAGTAAGCGCATAAAACGCAGATTGAGACGAAAAGCCTTGGGTTTTAACAGGCCTACGTTGGAGGTGATGAAGGAGATTACAGATAACAAGAAACTAATTGCTGTTCTCATTGGACAGTACGGAGATTACGGAACTCAACCCTCAGAAAGCAGTTTCCTCATGCATTCAATATTAGCTAATCACTTCTTAAATGGTGGAAGCTATCCAGTTGGTGGAAGTAGTGAAATTTTTAATGCTGTTGCTCCAACCATCAATAAAAATGGAGGAGCCATCTATATCAAAGCCGAAGTCTCAGAAATCCTGATCAATGAAAAAAATGAAGCCTTTGGCGTCAAAATGGCAAATGGAATTAAAGTAAAAGCAAAGCAAGTAGTCAGCAGCGCAGGCGTCTTCAATACATTCAGTCGACTTATTCCAAATGAAACTGCTAAAGCTTTATCCTTGGATACGATGTTAAGTTCTATAACTAGGTCTACTGGTCATATGTGCTTATACATTGGACTTCAGCATATCGACAAAGAACTGGGTATTGGCAAAGGGAATTATTGGATTTTCCCTGACAATTATGATCATGATTTGAACATTGAAGCTTTTCGAAAAGATAGTACCGCTGATTTTCCAGTGACCTATATCTCCTTTCCTTCGTCCAAAGATCCTTCATGGCAAGAAAGGTTTCCTGGAACCAGTACTATAGAAGTTATCACTGCCGCTCCTTATGAATGGTTTGAAAAATGGGAAGATGAGCGCTGGAAGAAACGTGGGGCAGAATATGAGACCCTAAAAGAAAGTATGTCTCAAAGATTATTGGAGAAACTTTATGAGCGAGAACCGCAGCTAAGAGGGAAAATCGACTTCTACGAATTGTCAACACCTTTAAGTACCAAACATTTTTGCAACTATGATCAAGGAGAATTATATGGTGTGGATCATGATGTGGCTCGGTTTGAACAAGACTTTTTAAAACCTGAAACTCCGGTTAAAAATTTGTACTTGACTGGGCAGGACATTGTAAGCGTTGGAATAGCTGGAGCCTTGGCTAGTGGTATGGTGACTGCTTCGGCAGTAACTGGTAAAACATTAATGGTTAAAATGTATGGTTCCTGGTGGAACTTTATTAAAAACATGCTTGGATTCAAGGTAGATTGAGGACAATCCCATTTTTATTTTCTTAACTTTTGATTTCAATTTTTTAAAATAAACTTCCAAAAATAAATCACAAAATGAGCGATTCAACACCCAAAGTAACAGGAATTGGCGGAATCTTTTTCAGATCAAAAGACCCTGAAGCATCAAGGGAATGGTACGGAAAGAATCTAGGGTTAGCAGTAAATCAGTACGGATCATCTTTTGAATTTAGAAACGCAAATAGGCCCGAAGAAATCAACTATTTAAGTTGGAGTCCTTTTGCTGAAGACACTAAATATTTCGAACCTTCGGAAAAAGAGTTCATGGTCAATTACAGGGTCCAAAACATTGAAGCTCTGGTTGAGAAACTTAAAGCCAATGGTGTCACAGTCGTGGACGAAATAGCTTCTTTCGACTACGGCAAATTTGTACATATTATGGATCCTGAAGGAAATAAAATTGAACTTTGGGAACCCATAGACCAAGTGTTTACCAATATGGGTGGCGAAACAACTAAGTAGAATTATTAATCCATTTTTAATTGAGAGTTAAACTAAAAAAGATTCTTGTAATACTTGGCGCCATTACTGTTGCTGTTATAATTCTATGTCAACTCGATTGGCATTTGAATCGGAACGCCTACAATAAAACTCCAATTGGGGTACTTAAACTTATCGAAAATAAACAGTATCAAGATGAAGCTGGATTGATCTGGGAATTACAATCGCACGATAAAAATGTTTTCCATCAGCCAGCATCTGCCGTTTCCGCCATCCTAAACCCATATCCAAACATCGCAGATTCTTTACCCTACGATCCTGACAACTCGAACCTGAAATTTCTTTGCATTCAAGAAAACGGAGCTTCTTTTGAAGTAATTATTCAGCCTAATGGTTCTTATCTAAATCAAGGAAAGAAAAAGGGAACTTACAATTACTTCCACCCCGCTGGGTTTTGGGGTAATACAATGCACATTTTTGTGGACGTAATCCCGCATTTAATCAATTCGAAATATACCGAAGATCCTAGGTAGTTAGAATGGCTATGAGTGTGGTAACCATTAATCCACACATAAAGCAAATTACCAAAAACTGCCTTTTTAATACTGGCGGAATCTCAAACTTGTTCATATTTAAAATCAAACTGATTAAAGTGAAAATCAGCAATAACACCATGGGATAAATTAAAAATTCAATTCTTATAAAGTATGAAGAAAAGCATCCTAACAAGCTAACAAATGATGCGATCGGCAACCATTTGTATTTTCCCCAAGACTTAAGGTGAATAATATTTGATGCAACAAATATTAAAGCAGAGAAGCCACTTAAGTAGCCCAACCAACCATAATCTGCCCCTGAATCCATACTCTCCATCACTGTCTGAATAGCGATTAATGGAAAGAAAAGGAAAAACATTGATTCCCCTCTTTTGATACTCATAACAAAAAAGATAATGCACAGAAGAGGCACAAAAAGGATTATTAAAGGATAAGGGACGACAAAATCAAAGTGCCCATCAAATAAATAAAACAAGCCATAAACAACATAAGTAAGAAAGAAAATGGCAGTTAATTTCGAGTCTTTTTCCACTAGAATTCTTGTTTGACAACAAAGATATCATATCCTCCAGCACCTGAAGAATTCGAATGGCCTAATACAAAGAATGAATCATCTATTTGAACAATCTTTTTTGCTAAATCGTCTCCAGCTCCGCCAATAATAAATTGATCTAATATTACACCAGAACTATTGCTCAAATTGACCATGATATCCTGACCACCGGCCCCATAGCTTTCTGTTCTTCCTAAAAACAACACATTACCAGAAGTCAATTCCAAAACATCTTCTCCGCCATCATGGCTTACTCCACCTATATGATCTTCCCATAACACCGCGCCCAAAGTATCTGTTTTTCGAATCAACATTTGATGCATTGGATCTACACTAGAAGAGTGTGCACAGTAAAGAAATCCGCCATCTTGAGAATTAATAAATCCTTGACTTTCCTGATAATTAAGATCGTAAAACACCTTGCTCCATAATGAATCGCCTAGCTGGTTTACTTTAATCAATTGTAGATCTCTATCAATTGCACTATAATTTCTAGTATGACCGTAGATCATTACATTACCAGATTCCATCAAAGCAAGTCTAGAACCGCCATCTACATCTAATGCTCCAAAGGTCTTCTCTGAAATAACCAGTCCATTTTGATCTAGGATAACCAAGTATTGATCTAATGCACCTGCCCCATAACTTTCGGTAACTCCAATGCACATTATGTTGCCACTTGGTAATTCTAAAATATCCCAAATAAAATCTTTGGCAGCTCCTCCAAAAGTGACATTCCAGAGCTCATCTCCATTCTCATTTAATTTTAATACATATGCATCTGGAGCATTCCCTGGGACCAATGTTTTCCCGAATAAAATCAGTTGATTTCCTGAAACTACTTTAACACCAGTAGCCTCCTCTTGCAAAGATGAAAAACCGAATTGCTTCTTCCATACTTCTTCACCAGTCCGATCTAGCTTATACAACAGCATATCACCGTTATCTGGCAAAGTATTATCAGTCCATCCAGAAACGTAGATAAAATCATTTAAAACAGCCCCACCGGTGCAAAACTCATCGTTTGAAGTACCAAAATACTTTTCAAAATAGCCGTCAGTAGGAACGGGTTCTACGGCTCGGTCCTTTTTACAACTAATGAAAGCAATAAGTAAAAATAGATAGTAAGGTTTCACTCTTAAGTGAACGAGGAGTTTCTTGTTTTATTATCACAGAAGGAATTAATAATACTCCCTAGATTTCCTAATCGGCCTTCCAGCTTTTAAAAGATTAAACTGGGTTTTAGCGATTATATATAATCTTGCATCATCGCTTTTTAACCTTCTGATATCCAAAGGAACCCATGCATAATGATTTTTATAAGATGTCATTTGATTAAAGTATTTAAAAAATCGTTGGATCTCCCCTACTTCTAATTTGTTCAAGTACTTATAAAAATGAGAATAGTCATTCTCAAAAAAATTGAAGAACGTGTACTTTCCTAACCTTCGGTATTCCCAGCTTGAGCGGATGTTCGGCATAACATCTTTGACCAGAAAACGATAAAACTTCTTTCGAATAGACAAGCTTGCATTGGGGACATTTCTCAATAGTTTAGTATACTTCCCATTCATCAATCGATGAGCCGGTTTTCCTTTTGCATATTGAATGAAACTTTCTACTTTTCGGTTCAGAGAATCTTGGTCGAGGGAACGTGAATATTTTACTTCATGAGCCGACAAAGTGCCTACTTGAAGAATTAACATTAGGACGAAGAAGGAAATTACATTTTTCATATAATGGTAATGCTAGAACCATCGAAAAGGTACAAATGGTGAAAAATGATCATTCAGAATTGTAAATTTTCATTTTTTATTCAACAACATAAAGTACTGATAACGTGATCGGTAGGTCGTTTGTTAATGTTAAATACCTGTTAAATCTAACTTGGGAGTGTAACATTTTCCCTGAAATACGTTTATAATACTGTAGCTAGTTTAAAAGCTGGTTATCTGTAAGGTGGGGGGAGCCGTTCTATTCTGAGAAATCAGTGGAACGGCTTCTATTTTTTAGAAGGTTTTTTAATGACCCCAGCGAAAGTCTTTCAAATAGTAATTGTACAGCGAATCTTTGGCCTCTTCTTTTACAAAATAATCGTTGATTTCTACCACTTCCTTCGGTTTGTAATATCCATCTTCAAATTCATGAGAAACAGCAATAGTTCCAATTTGACTATCCCTATAAGACATAATCAATTTATAATAACCTGATGGGTCTGTTTCCAAATCCAATAGCTTACCTAAGAAATGATCTACTTTAACGGCTTTATCATTTCTATTTTTAGTGAGCACAACAACATTTTTTGAAATCCCTCCATTAAACATTAAGCTTCGACTTTCACAAATTAATCCTTCAGAATAATCTTTGTTTTTTCCTAAAGGGAAGACTCTAAACAAATCTGAAGAACAAAACAGTGTCTGATAATTACTAGAATCAGGAGTGCAAACTTTTCCTTCTTCCAGGATATTCCAAATTGTCTGATTAAAGTTGGAAGGGAAATCGTTCGGTGCAATATTCAATTTCTCCACAACAAAAACTGTATCTACAACCTCAGTTACAGGAATTGGATCAATTACAACTGCTTCTTCTGTGCAAGCAGAAACGATGACTACTAAAAATGCAAGAATACTTAGACTTAAATTATTTTTCAAGTTGTCTGGATTTAAGAACATTGGCTACGGAAACCAGCGTTACTGATCCAATCCAAACCCAGAACCCATAGAGCAACACTCCAGAATCTTCTATTTTGAAATACCAATAGATGGCTGAGCTCAGAGCTAGTATGGCTACAATAATGGTTAATGGCAACTTCGCTCCTTTTCTCCAAAATCTAACCAAAAGCCACAGAACCCAAACATTGGTTAAAATCGAAAAAACATATTCAAAATATTCCGATCCATCTTCAACAAAGAATAACATTCCAGCGTTAACCGCAAATGCCATCATTCCAACTAATTCAATATCATCAGTTAGATTAACTGTAGGCAATGCAAATGAGACAAAAAACAGCACTAGCCCTAAGAAATATCCTATTTTAGAAATCAATTTCATTTTTCCGGAAATACGCTCATTGCTTGTTTCATTGAATGATCAAACATAGCATAATCAATCGTGTTTTCAACGTTATTGTCTTTTAAATATAACAACAAATTTTCGGTTGGCATGTTGCCAGTTAAGGCGTCAGCTGCCATGGGGCAACCACCATACCCCTTTATTGCTGAGTCGAATCTTCTACATCCTGAATCATAGGCTGCAGAAACTTTCTCTAGCCAGGCATTGGGTGTTGTATGCAGGTGTGCACCAAACTCGACTTCAGGAAATTCTGGTATCAATTTTTCAAATAGAAACTTGATATTCTCTTTGTTTGACGTTCCAATGGTATCACTTAACGAAAGGATCTTTATATCCAATTCATTCATTAATTTCTCAGCCCAGTGAGCTACAATATAAGGGCTCCATTCGTCTCCATATGGGTTACCAAATGCCATAGAGAAATACGTGACTAATCGCTTGTTGTTTTTAAAACAAATTCCTCTAACATTAGCCAATCTCTCAAATGATTCGGCAATGGATGAATTAATATTTCTTTGTTGAAATGTTTCTGAAATGGAAAAGGGAAATCCTAAGTAATCAATTTCCTCAAAATTACAAGCATCGTTAGCCCCTCTTTCATTCGCCACAATTGCTAATAATTTAGAACTTGAACTTTCTAAATTCAACTTCCCAAGTACTTCGGCCGTATCTCGAAGTTGTGGAATTGCTTTTGGAGATACAAAACTCCCAAAATCAATGGTATCAAAACCTACCCGCAACAATGAATTGATATAATGTGCTTTTATATCTGCAGGTATGTAATCATGCAATCCTTGCATTGCATCTCTAGGGCATTCAACTATCTTCATTTTTCAAATAATCTGATTGTTTAAAAATAACAAAAGTGACAGACTATTGTTCCATTATTCAGATTTCTACTTTTTCTTTTTGTTCTTCTTCGTTTTATTTGAGTCTGCAACAATCAGATAATCTCTAGGCATAGCTCGTGAGAAAATTCGAAAGTTAGTCGGTAGTTCCATTGGCTTAATCGTTTGTATAGAGTCAATTGCAATTCTTTGATAATCTCTTGAATTGATTTTAACCGAATCCTTTTTCACAATCGAATCTCCTTCTAGATACAAATCATATAAATTTTCTCCTTTTGGAATTTTATAATCGGAGCTACTGGTTGCGGCAATTTGAATGATTGTTAATACTACTAATGCTCCAATGAGCGCAATTCTTCCCATGATAATTTAGATTTAATAAATGTTCTTCTTTTACTTTCTATAATAAGTTCGGCAATGAGTAAATTGGCCACTAGACTAAGATTTACAGATGCCAGATATACTTCGATGTAATCGGTAGAAAAATAAAGTAATGCGATATGAAAGATTCTAAAAGTAAGGGCGCTAGCGGCTAATGCATAATTTCTAGTCATCCATTCCGTATGCTTTTTAATGTTGCCCTTTCTAATTTGTTGAATTCCTTTTAGCATACAGATCACCATCAGAACTCCTAATAAGCTGAAACTAAAAGTAGAAGTTATTCCGCCTTTTGCATATAAAGACAGATATATCCCAGTAGGCACCAGCACAAATACGTTGTAGGCGAAAAGTTTACCCAACTTTTTATGAATTCCGTTACCTATTAATTTTTGGATAAACATTACCGGCCCTAGAGTTAAACATAAAAGACCAGAGGCAACATGAATGTAAAAAAGCGTGAAATAAAGCGGAGATTTGATTGAGATTGGTTTTTCTCCAAGCATACTATACTCAGGGTTAAAGGTGAAATATGGGAATGCATTTACCATTAAAAGCAAAGTGAAGCCAATAGTGATCAACCAAAAGATGAGGCGTGCCGCGATTTTCGCATTTTTCAACATATTCCAATCTACGTCCTATCGGAATGAGTTAAAAGGAAGAATTAGTGAAGTCTATTTTTGGGTTAGGTAAATTGAATTTTTACCATATTTGAACCTGATGAAAGCAATTAACTTAATATCTAGTCCAAGAAACATCTCAACGGCCATAATGTATTCGTTTAACAACCGGTCAGATACTAAAGTGATCGATGAACCTTTCTATGGATATTATTTGAATCAAGCTGCAAGAAAACATCCAGGGCATGAAGAGATTATATCATCGATGGAATGTGAATGGGATAAGATCATCGAAAATATTAACGTGGGGTCTGAGAAATCTCAAGTTCTGCTTGTTAAAAACATGGCTCATCACTTATTAGAGGAAGACCTTGACTTTCTTAATGATTGGACCAATGTCTTACTCATCAGAAACCCGAAACAATTAATCGCATCGTTTCATCAAGTAATTCCTAACCCAAAAATGGAAGAAGTGGGAATTAAGAAACAATGGGAATTATTTCAGCAAACGAAAAACACGATCGTTCTAGATACAAACGAAGTACTAAAAAATCCTAGGGTAGTATTAACTGAATTATGTGCAAGGCTGGACATACCATTCTCCGAAGAGATGTTAGCTTGGAAGGCTGGAGCAATAGAAGCCGATGGAATTTGGGCCAAACATTGGTACAAAAACGTACATAATTCCTCAGGATTTTCAATACAAAAAACGAGCGATCGAGAATTGCCTGTATCTTGCGAACCACTTTACAAAGAGTCACTGCCCTATTACAAAGAGTTATTTTCAAACGCAATAAAAGCTTAAATATGTTACAGAAATACGATCCGAAGAATGCTGATTTAATGGTTTACGTTAATGGCAAAATTATTCATAGAAATAAGGCTCATGTTTCTGTATTTGACAGTGTGGTTCAAGGTGGAGATGCAGTCTGGGAAGGTTTAAGACTATATCACGGGGGGATCTTCTGCCTAAAACATCATTACAATCGGATGTACGAATCTGCAAAAGCATGTGCGTTCACAGATGTACCTTCTTTCGAAACAGTAAAAGAAGCCATTAAACAGACAGTAGACGCTAACGGAATGACCCACGATTCTCATTTAAGATTAACCCTCACAAGAGGAGTTAAAATTACGTCTGGAATGGACCCCAGATTAAATCAAGATGGATCAACTTTAATTGTATTAGCTGAGTGGAAACCTTTGGTTTACGATAACGAAAATGGGATTAAGGTTATTTCCTCAAGTATGCGTAGAAATAACCCCGCGTTTTTAGATTCAAAAATTCACCATGCGAATCTGCTCAATAACATTTTAGCAAAAATTCAAGCCAATTTTGCTAATGTGGATGCGGCTATTATGCTAGATAAAGATGGATTCGTTGCGGAATTAAACGACACCAATTTATTTATGGCGAAAGATGGGATACTTTACACTCCCCATGCAGATGCATGTCTACATGGAATTACTCGAAGTCTGACCATAGACTTGGCCAAGAAGTTGGGTATAGAAATGATCGAGAAAAATTTATCACTCACTGATTTTTACAACGCTGATGAAGTATTTGCCACAGGCACTATGGGTGAACACACTCCTGTCTTTGAGATTGATGGACGGCCAGTTGAGAATGCTTTCGGAAGTTCTTTTAGAACCGATATTAGTCAAGAATTTCAAAAATTAATTCCCAACTTGTGTGAGAAGTTGTAACTAAAACCGACTTTGAGGTTTTACATATGAAAACCAACTGTTAAGACCATGAAAGCTCTCTTTGTATTACTTCTATTTTTTCCAATTTTTCTTTTAGCCCAGAAACCAGAACATACCGAAAGGTATTCATACAAGCTGGAAACTAAGAATAAAGTTCAAAAGGCCTTATTAGAAGATTTTGCTTATATCAAGAAAGGCGATTTCATTTCCCAAGGGTCAGGATATACCACTAATGAAAACGACAGTAATCTCATCACTAGAAAAGCGGCTGTAAAATCTGAAGTATCTTCATTTTTCCTAAGCAAATTTGAAATTACTGTTCATAATTATCGGGAATTTGTACAGTGGGCTAAAGACAATCAAAAGCAAACTTTTAGCGGAAATACAAGTACAGCGAATGATAGTGTATTTATGGTATTCTATTCATATCTAGGAGAAAATGGGCAACCTATCAATCTTCTTATTAATCCTGACACAACTGCTTGGATGCAAGATTTTCAATATTCGTACAACGAACCAATGGAAAGGCTGTATGGATGGCATCCAGCTTATAACGAATACCCTGTGGTAGGAGTATCTCACAACCAAGCTCTGGCCTACTGCAATTGGTATCAGGAGCAACTATCTCTGAACGGTTTAGATGGGGTTATAGTGCGTCTTCCTACAGAAATGGAATGGGAATTTGCTGCGACAGCATACAGTGATATTCACACTCACAGGAACTCAGAAACCAGAGAACCAGTTATTCGATCCTCAAACAAACCCTATTCGGGAAATTTTGGAATGCAACTCGATCAAAATGGAATCGTTACCAAGGGGTATATGGACGATGGTGGCTTCTTCACAACCAAGGTAGATTCCTACGATCAAAACTACTATGGGTTGCATAACATGCAAGGGAATGTATCTGAATGGACCTCTTCAGCATACTTGGACATTGATCCTTACGTGGATTATTCCATCTACGGATTAGACGGTAAATATGCAGCGCCTATAACTGCAGAACTAACTTTGGATGGAGCAGAACAGAAAATTCATAAGGACCGAGTTTTCTATCCTCAATTAAAAAACTTAAAAGGAAGTGAGTACGGAAACGAAGTAAAGAAAATAGCTAAAACAGTGTTACATAATGCTCAAGTTCTAGCAGCAAACAAGGAGAATAAGATCGTTAAAGGAGGATCTTGGGCTCAGCCGCAGGTGTATACGCTTATTGGATCTAGTGAGGTCTTGGCTCCTGACGAAAAACATTGCTACACAGGATTTAGAATTGCTATTTCAGCGAACAAAGAAATGTTGAAGAATTTCAAAATAAAAATCAACGAAGATTTAAACGCTGGCAATTAAGAAGCATTAAATTCGCTGATGATCGAATTCAAACTTACCGAAGAGTACATTCAATTAAACAATTTATTAAAATCACTGAGCTTGGTTGGTTCAGGAGGAGAAGCAAAATTGCTAATCAAAGAAGGATTGGTATTCGTAAACGGTGAAGTTGAATTACAAGTAAGAAAAAAATTAAGAATTGGAGATAAGGTTCAATTTGATGAAGCAATCATTCATATTATTAAGTAATTCTAATTACTTACCAAAGTCTTTAAAATCAATTTCTAACTGAACAGAGATAGGCTCTGATAATCCTTTTTGCTCTTTATTATTCAAGTTGGTCACTGACAACCCCAATAGGCGAACAGACTCGTTCATTTTATCTTGATAAATCAGTTCCTCCACAATTGGGAAAAAAACCTGCTTTTCATTGAAATACTGACTTACCGTTTTACTTCTAGTCTGCTGCTCAAAATCTCGATACTTAATTTTCAGTGTAATTGTCTTTCCTTTGATTTCGGCTTTAAGTAATCGTTTTTCTAATTCATCCGCGATTCCATCCAGCTTTTCAAGCATTTGAATTTCTGATGCTACATTCTCACTAAAAGTACGCTCTGCAGCTATGGATTTCCTTGTTCTATTGGGACTTACGGGAGAATTATGGATTCCCCGTACAATTTTATAAAAGTGTTTGCCAGACTTTCCGAAATGTTCACTTAGAAACTCTTCTGTATGCTGTTTTAAATCTAATCCAGTAAAGATCCCTTTCTTCTTCATCTTCTGAGCAGTCACTTTCCCTACTCCAAAAAACTTGTCAATGGCTAATTCTTCTAAAAAAGGAATAACCTGATCCGGCCTAATCGTTTTCTGACCATTGGGTTTGTTTATATCCGAAGCAATTTTGGCTACGAACTTATTAACTGATATCCCAGCTGAAGCATTTAACCCAGTTTCCTCTTTAATTCGAGCTCTTATTTCTTTAGCTATTAAACTAGCAGACGGATTTTCATGATCTGTAACATCTAAGAAGGCTTCATCCAAAGACAATGGCTCCACCAACTCTGTATACTCCAAAAAGATGGTTCTAATTTGACTTGAAACTTCCTTATATCTGGGGAAGTTATGTTTCACGAAAATTAGCTGTGGACATTTCTTAATGGCAATTTGTGAAGACATTGCACTTCGTACTCCGAACTTTCTAGCTTCATAACTTGCGGCTGCAATGACGCCTCTCTCGCTGCTTCCGCCTACAGCAATTGGCTTACCTCTAAATTCTGGATGATCCAGTTGCTCTACAGATGCATAAAAGGCATCCATATCAATATGAATTATCTTTCGTTCTTCAACGGTATCCATGAATCAAAGATAATAAATCGAACGCGGAATTATATTGTAACTTTAGCATCTATCATTACTCAAAACATGCGAAAACTCATCACGTATATCTCCTTAATGTTGGTATTATCATTCGCTATTAGTTGCAAATCAAAATCACCAACGACTTCAGAAAACACCATTGTAGCAAGTTCTGACATTACAATAGTTGGTATTGCAGAAAACGCGAAAATGGGCGCTATCATATTGGGCGAGGACAAGAATACATATTATATAGATAGACTTGATTCTTGGGACGATGCTTATTACAAGAAAAAAGTGAAAGTGAGCGGAAAGCTTAAGGAAACTAAGCACAAAAAAGAAGATTTGAAAAATGAAAAAGGCGAATATGCGCAAGGAATGATCGGATCTCAACTGATTATTCTTAATGCTAAATGGGAATTTTTCGAATAATGATAGATGTAGAAGAGGCCAAAGCTCTAGTAGTAGAAAATTGCACGTCACTAGGTGGAATGTCAATTCAGCTCAAAGATGCGATGGGCTATATACTAAATCAAGATGTTCTATCTCCAATTCAAATGCCTCCATTTAACCAATCGGCTATGGATGGTTATGCTATTGGCCCTTATAAAGATGAAGTTGCACATTCAAATTTTATATTAATTGGAGAAGTTAGAGCTGGGGACGCTCAAATTGTCAACCTGAAAGCTGGAGAATCTGTAAGAATATTCACAGGTGGAATGGTTCCGATTGGAGCAATGGCTGTCATTATGCAAGAGAGTACTTCAAGAAAGGGCAATGAAGTAATCATTGAGCAAGAAATTAACGCAGGATCAAATATTCGTCCTGAAGGAGAGCAAATCAAAATTGACGAGGTAGCTCTTCCTAAAAACACTAAACTAACTCCTGCAGGAATTGGTTTTTTGGCTGGCTTAGGAATAACCGAAGTACAAGTATATCAACAACCAAAAATCGGAATACTAATAACAGGATCAGAACTAGTTGAAGCAGGAAACACATTAGCTCCAGGACAGATTTACGAAAGTAATTCGATCACTTTAATAACGGCTTTAAAGGAAAGCGGTTATCATAATATACAGTGGTTAAAGGTGGAAGACGATTTTAAAAAAACTCAGGAAGCAATTCAATCCCTATCGGCCCAAGTAGATTTGATGATGGTCTCAGGTGGTATATCTGTCGGGGATTATGACTTTGTAGGTGCTGCTCTAGAAAAGAATGGTGTTGAAACTATTTTTCACAAAATCAAACAGAAACCTGGCAAGCCATTATACTTTGGGAAAAGCAGCGATTGCTCTTTTTTCGGTCTTCCTGGAAATCCAGCAGCGGCTCTTTCTTGTTTTTATCAATATGTACTTCCTGCAATAAGAATAATGTCTGGGCACGAAGAGCCTTTTTTACAACTCAGAATGATTCCTCTGGTTGGTCGATATAAGAAGAAAGGCAATCGCGCAAATTTTCTAAAAGCTAAAGTCGATAATTATTCAGTTGAAATTCTTGAAGGTCAGAGTTCAGCAATGCTGCACACTTTTGCCGTTGCCAACGCTCAAGTCTTTATCCCAGCAGATGTTAATGAATTGAGGCCAGGAGAACTTGTTCAAGTTCATTTTTTACCATGATTTCACCCAAAAACATAACAGGATTTATTCTAGCTGGAGGAAAAAGTAGCCGCATGGGTGAAGATAAAGGCCTCATCCAATTTCAGGGAAAACCAATGATCGAGTACACGTTGAACGTTATGAAGCAATGTTGTGATCAAGTAATTATCGTTAGTAATAATCCGGAATACGAACAGTTTGGAGTAACGGTTATTGAAGATCAAATTAAAGACAAGGGACCTTTAGCAGGGATTTGCACCGCTCTCTCCTACTCTCAAAATCCTACTAACCTTATCCTCACATGTGATAGTCCTTTTGTGAATAAGGGATTAATTGAAGCTTTGATTAGTAGTAAGAAAGCAGAAGTCACTTTACCGATTTACGAAGGACAGTTGTATCCGCTAACTGCGGTATACCAAAAATCAACATTAGAATACCTTCAGACTCAGCTCGATCTTAATAATTTAAAAGTAAAGGATGTTATAAAAATGCTGAATATCAATCTGGTAGAAGTCAAGAATCAGTCATCTTTTTTTACAGAAAACTTACTAGAGAACATAAATTCTAAAAAAGACTTGCAACACATTTCAGGACCAACCAAATAGCTAAGTCGAAGTTTAATCGTTTACTACAAATACAAACTCACAGTCAACCATATCTGCATACTCTAAACCTGATTCTTTCATATCATCGTCAAGTTTGTCATGGTGCCATTCAAAAACTACGCTAAAGGTTTCTTGATTTGAATCTTGGATCTTTTGAAAAGCTTTAATGATATCCAAAATAAATTTAGCAGAAGTGGAATTGAAATAATCGAGATTAAACTCACAAACTGCGTCCACCTTCTTTTTCGAAATGTCTTTCATATACCAGATCAACTTATCATATTGCTCAATCCAATCCAGTATATACTGATAGAATTTCTGAGCGTTCTCCGGCCTAGATTCCCCTCTAAACTCAAATTTGTGAGCTTTATGATCTAATTGTACAAACGGGCTATTATCTTTTTGTTCTACTGTGTATAAATTCATTGTCGAGTATTCAGGTGGTGTTTATGTACCTAAAATATATAAAATTGGATTGAAACACTAATGAATCTCCCCAAGGTTTACGTTAAATCTATGAATTGCTTATCTTCAATTTTCAATTGTAATTCATCAAATTAGCTTTATGAAATGTGCTCCTTCTACTTTTGTTAAACGTTCTCTCCTTTTATGCACGGTTATTATGATATCATTAAGTTCCAAAGCCCAGAACTATTATCACGGAATTGGAGCTCAAATGAATTACGGAATTTATAACATTCTGTATTCTAACGGATCTGGCACATTCACAAGTCAGGCTGGGACAATTATTCCTGGAGCAGCTTACAAAGGCACATACTCGTTTACGGATAATGATTTTTTGAATATTGCTGTTTCAGGTTACCCATTTTTAGGATTAAACATTAGTACGAGTAGCCAATTTGGAGGGTCTTACCAGATAGGAGTAGAATTGCCTTTAGATTTGGAAATCTATTTAGGAAACATGGAAGAAGGTTGCTTTTTCATAGGCGGAGGTTGGTCTTTCGCTTTCTTATCTTCAAATTACTTTGGCGGTGGGCCGATAATTGGGCCTCAGGCAAATATTGGGGTTCAGTTCCCACTTAGAGGAAGAGTAACTGGTATACGTCTCTCCATGACAACAGGCATTAATGCATCTAAGACTGATGACCCGGCAATAACAATTTTAAGTGATAAAAAGAGCATGATTACAATAGGAGGATATTATTTGTTTTAATGGCCAGTAATTATTCAATTCGAAAACTAGGTATATACTAATTTTTGTTACTCATTTATATTAAGTCTTCCTTATACCCGAAGCAAAAATTGAATCATACGTCTGTTCTACTTTTTGGAGCTAGAAAAATTCTGCGGTAACCGAATTGGTCGCTTTTATTAAACATCATTAAATAATAGCAACATGAATTGATGATTTTATTTGGAATAAATACATCCTAAAATAACGTTTGACATTCGTGAAATTCGATTCACCAAATAAATACGTTTTTTCAAGTTTAGAGTAACCTTTTTTCTCTTTTACCAGTACATTAATATACCGCCTCTTCTCCCTTTTCAAACTAAATCTTATGTCCGCTTATGGAATAAACTCTACTTAACTAGGTTGCAATTATTTCTGCCAAAAAACTAACCAAAATGATGAAATCAGCAATAATAATTCTAGCTCTTCTATCCAGCTGCGAAGTTTTTTCTCAAGCAGACATTGAAATCAAAAATAAAATTGTCACTGTAACAAAAAACGCTTCATGGACTTATTACGGAGCAAAAACTGGACGCATATATTGACAGCTTATATGCCATTAGTGATTACGATAAGGAAATGTGCTTTAACTCACTTGGAGAATACAACAATTGTGAAGATGATAGAAATAGCATATATCCAAGGCTATGCAGGTACATGAACAACGTTATTGGCAAAGACTTAACGGTTAAGTTAACTCAGTGGAATAAGCCATTGGATGATGAAGATTGCTTTGTTCTAACCTTCACGCTGTCTTACCCAAACGACCATCCAGAATTTGACCATGAATTGAACTGGGACAACATCAGTATTGATGTTGTTAAGAACCGAGCAATTAAAAGTTTTATTATTAGCTGGGAGTATATTTCGCTATCCAAATACGGGGGTTGATATTAAAATCAAACCCAAGCTAATAATAAAACTAATCGAATTTGTACCGTTTTTAGATTTGATCATTACATTAATTAACAAACCAATAAATAATAGTCTATAGAATAATCTCTACTTAACCTGCACCGTAAATTGAATCCTCCGATTCGGCCGTACGGTCCTAAACCAAAAGTTATGAGACTATTTGCAATTATATTAATACTCGCAGCGCCCTTACATCTATTTAGCTTTTCATCAGAAAATCAAAACCCAAAAACGGTTTATAAAATTTATGAGGGCAAGTACGAGCTAGAGCTACTTCGACTTTATAAAGACGACCACTACGAGCACATAAAATACCTATATTCCAATACCGGAAAAGTAAAATGTAAAAGGAATTCTGGTAGTTATAAAACGAATGGAACTCAGCTGCACTTGGGCCTTTGCAATAACAAGGAATTTACATCCGTAAAAATCAAATCAAGAAAGCTTTACTACAATTCAAAAGGTCTATTCAATAGTCTCGCTAGAATGATTGGAAAACCCGATGCCGGCACTAAAACTTCTAAAACAATTTACAAGATGCCTTGGTATCTTGAACCTAAATCAGTTACTACTTTATCGAACATTTCAGACACCACTGTTACTGTACAGGCCCTTACCGAATTCTTAGTTGAAAAAAGTAAATCCGAAGAAGAAAAAGTCAAAGTAATAGCAGAGTTCATCACGAACAGTCTGTCTTATGGTTATGGTGATGCTGGGCAAGCTGATTCAAGAGCAATGCTATTCGGAAAAAAGAAAATGGCAGTTTGCGCTGGATACAGCCATTTATTTCGAGAAATGTGTGGCTGTGCAGATATTCTAAGTAGAAGAGTATGCGGAGCTGTGCGCACGGGCTTCAACGACATATGCTCAATCAACTATTCTCATGCCTGGAATACCGTGCGTGTTGATTCTATTTGGTATAGTATGGACGTAACCTGGATGGATCCAAATGACGAAGACTGGTACATGGTGAACCCAAACACAATGGTACATAGCCATTATAGTGATAACCCTAAGCTGAGGTTAACAAAAGAATACGTCTCTCCTGATAGCATAATTACCTTGCCGCTTGTTTACCCTAGACAAACGAACAGGTTGGAGAGAATTTATGTCTATCCGCGTTCCCCGATTGTTTTCGTTGAAGATAATTTTGTCTTCAAAATTAAATCCTCGAAAAAAATACGACTCAAGACTTGGCCGAATGAGTTGCTGAAAATTAGGTTTGAAGGAGAACCTTCGACTGGCCCAAGTTCATTTACTTCGAAATCTCTTGATACAAAAACAAATTTCAAAAATGGTTTTGCAGAAACCAAAATAGCATTAGAAGATAGTATTACACTTATTGCTGCCAACTCAAATGGAATCGGAACTTTCCATTACCTGGTGGTAAAAGGAAATGAGAAAACACTGTTAAAACATTTTATCTCCTCTTCAAATCCTAAAAACAGATGCCCGCTTACCAATGCCCTATTGGCCGCATTAATTTTAAAAGATAAAGGGGCTTATGTAAAATTAATTGGTGATAATTATAAGATCGCCTTGAAATATGAAGAGGCCTTGAAAAGTGATTATTACGATCAAATTAAAAATTGGAATTATGTTACTTGGGGAGGCATAAATAATTCAGGATTCTCTGAACGAGGTCAAGAGTCTGTTGCAAGTGTAGTCTTCACTGCAGATGGTCACAAAATCAATTTCGGAAAAAAAGATGATAGCTATTTCCCTTTATCATTTGAGCTAGAAAAGTGGGATAAATTCGAGGATTAATCAGACTCTCGCCACATACGCATTCTTTTTATTTATCAATTTCAAAATCAATAGCATTATGAAAAGCTGATCCTAATACTAGTATTTACTTTCGGAGTATTTAACATGCGTTAAACTAACGTTCATTATGTTGGCAAGATCAGCTCGTAGTTCGTCCCTCTTGCCCACTCATCAAAGGGTTTAAGGAGTTCGAATCAGCTCAACGAACACTGGCTGGGATTGAGGTAATAAATATTATTTTGAAGGATCAAATCATTGATGCTAAGAATACTCCCTTCAAGACTTTTCTCTCATTAGCAGCTTGAAGCTCCAAGAAAACGACTAAATTCATTTTCAATGAGATTAATGCGACAGAGCCATCTCAAAAACTATCATGGATTTTCGAGAATACCAACGATAAAACAATCGCCTTAACAAGATTAACTCATTGGTATGAAATGGTGTGCCAGTCTGGATTCAAATCATTCAATACAATTGCTAGAACAATGTCTATCCATTATCAAACCATCTTAAACTACTTTGATAACAGGAGCACCAACGCTTCTGCGGAATCTTTCAATGCTAAAATCAAGGCCTTTAGAGCACAATTCAGAGGAGTCAGAAATATTGAATTCTTCTTATTTAGACTCACTAATATTTTTGCCTAAATCCGAATTCCCACAACTTTTGGACTTGATCCGTGAGTCATCCGTGAGTCTGACGATTTGTTATGGGGGCTTAAAAACACAAAAGCCGCTCTGTACATAAAGTACAGAGCGGCTACTTATTTTCTTGTGTCGGGGTAGCAAGATTCGAACTTGCGATCTCCTGGTCCCAAACCAGGCGCCTTAACCGGGCTGGGCCACACCCCGAGAAATGTGTTTACCTTTTGTTAAGCGGTTGCAAATGTAACAGAAGTTTTTGATTCTACAATGCCTAGTATCGATTTATAAGAAAAAAATTAAGGCAATTATAAAAATGAGGATAATCACCAAATATTGCCAGATATCGACAAAATAGGGATAGTTCTTTTTTACTTTTTCCTTTAAATCCGACATTGATTCACTTGAATTACAAATCTAGCACTTTAACACTAATTAAGATACCTTTAGATAATTCACAACAACTTTTGGCCTCATTATTGCGTTTAACATACAACATGAGTCGCTTAGATAAAATATCATTCATCCGAAGTTTTTGGACCTATAAAGAGGTTTACGATCGCTTAGAAGATTACCCTGATAACAAACTTGATAATATCATCACGAAAATTATCAAAGAAATAAGAAAACAGGTAAATTTCACAGCAGTAGATCACGTACTTAATTTCCCGATCTACTTAAATTAATAGATCGATTGAACTTACAGCATGCTTTAGCCAATAACCATTCAAAACAAACTGTTAATCAGATTGTAGAATATATTGATTCTAACCCTGAAAAATTCAATCAGCTAATGGAGGTCTTCTATGGAGAAGACACTCGATTAAGTCAGCGGGCAGCATGGTCCATGAGTGAAATTGCAATCAAATCACCCGATTTACTTCTTTCTCACCTTGGGAAAATGATAGATTTACTCCCCAAGAAAGAACCAGATGCCATCAAACGAAACATCCTCAGGACTTTCCAGTTCATTGATTTACCTGAAAAGTACGCGGGATTGGCATTTGAAAATGCACTTAATCTATTAATCGATCCGACTAATGCTATTGCAATTCGAGCCTTTGCAATTACCATCGTTACTAAAATATGTAATCAATACCCAGAGTTGAAGAATGAGGTTCTTGGCGCCCTCGACATGATTATGGAAGAAGATATTACTGCAGCTATAAAGGTTAGATGTAGAAATTCACTATCAACACTAAACCAACTTTCTTAACCTATTTTAACGATTCTTCTACACTTGTTTTCAAAAACGAATGTTTATATAATTCAAATGACTGAACATTATATGTGCTTGGTTAGTTAACTTTGTACCAGAATTCGAATCATGCAACCAGTTAAAGGATTTTCAAAACTCTCTAAAGAAGCCAAAATTGAGTGGCTTATCAATAGCTATTTCAATGGTGATCAATCTGTAATTGATCGTCTGAAGACTTATTGGCATCAAGATGGCAAAGTCCAAAAGCTTCATGATGAGTTTATAGAAAACACTATTTCCAATTTCTACTTACCATTGGGAATAGCGCCTAATTTTAAAATCAATGACAAACTATACTGTGTGCCGATGGCCATCGAGGAAAGTTCTGTTATTGCGGCTTCAGCTAAGTCGGCAACATTTTGGTTAGAAAGAGGTGGTTTCAAAGCAACCGTCATTAATACCAATAAAGTTGGTCATGTACATTTTCTTTGGAAAGGTGATCAATCCAACTTAATGGATTGGTTTCAAAAACATCAAAATCAATTCATCGAAGGGACTAATGAGCTCACCAGTAACATGCGTACTCGAGGCGGAGGAATTATTGATTTAGAATTACTAGACAAGACAGGCTTAGATGATAATTACTATCAATTAAAAGCTCAATTCGAGACGGTTGATGCTATGGGGGCCAACTTCATTAATTCTTGTTTAGAGGAGTTTGCAAAAATATTAGAAGATGGTTTGGCGCAATCCGAACTTTCTGAATCTGAAAAAGAAGTGGAAATCATCATGTGTATTCTTTCCAATTTCACTCCAGACTGTCTTGTAAAGGTGGAAGTTAGCTGCCCGGTGGAAGAGTTAAAAGTTGATCCAAACGTATCTCCTCAGGAGTTTGCCGATAAATTTTTGAGAGCAATAAAAATTGCAACACTAGAACCCTATAGAGCAACCACTCATAATAAAGGCATTATGAATGGAATAGACTCGGTTATTCTCGCAACTGGTAATGATTTTAGAGCGGTTGAGGCATGTGCGCATGCCTATGCGAGTAAAGATGGCCAATATAAAAGTTTAACGAAAGCAGAAGTTAAAGATGGTATTTTTAAATTCTGGATTGAAGTTCCGTTAGCAGTTGGAACGGTAGGAGGAATTACAACACTTCATCCAACCGTTAAATTTTGCCATGATTTATTAGGAAATCCAAGTGCAAAAGAACTAATGATGATAGTTGCTGCTACAGGGCTTGCGCAGAATTTTGGAGCTGTCAGATCTCTGGTTACAACTGGGATTCAAAAAGGGCATATGAAAATGCACTTACTAAACATATTAAATCAACTGGAAGCAACAGACGATGAAAAACGAATCATTCAGAAAAAATTCGAAACAAATGTAGTAAGCCATAAAGCCGTTGTTGACGCATTTTGTGAAATGCGTGGAATTGAATCTCCCCAACATTCTAGTAACAAATGACCTTCCGATCTAACGGTAAATTATTGCTCACGTCCGAATACTTGGTTCTTAATGGAGCCAAGGCTCTTGCTCTGCCTTGCAAACTTGGTCAGTCACTTGTAGTTGAAGGTACGGAAGAACCCAATGTTTATTGGGAGAGTTATGATGTAGATAACAACTGTTGGTTTAAAGCAGAAGTTAACGTTGCGCAAAATCAAGTTATTTTAACATCAGATCGTTCGATCGCAGCTGGTCTTTTGGATGTTTTATGTAAAGCCACGCAAATTAATCCTGAATTTAAACCAGATCAGCATATAGTTAAGACCTATTTAGAATTTGATCAAAAATGGGGTTTAGGTAGTAGTAGCACATTACGAATTAATATCGCTAATTGGGCAAATTGCTCACCATACCAATTGCACGATAAAACTAGCAATGGCAGTGGATATGATATTGCTGCGGGATTAAGTGACACTCCTATCCTATTTAGCAACTCAAATGGTTTTAGCAGTAATGAATGCGAATTCAATCCAGTCTTTAACGCAAATTTGTTTTTCATTCATTTAAATCAAAAGCAAATTAGTAGCTCTGAAGTAATTGCCTACCAAGATACCGTTGCGGATCTCGACTTGGATTATTGCATAAGTGTTGTGGAATCACTAACTAATAAAATTATTGAGAGTACTAATCTAGTTACGTTTGAAGAAGCTATTCAGGAACACGAACTCGTACTTTCCAGTATACTTCAAAGAGAAAGTGTTGGAGAAACTCATTTTTCAGATTACAATTTAGGAGCTGTCAAATCTTTAGGAGGCTGGGGAGGTGACTTTATACTAGCTACAGGACCTAACGTGATAGTAGTAAAAGAATATTTTAATCAGAAAGGGTATCACACCGTTCTGGAATATTCCGAGTTAATACGCTAATTTTGACATTAATGGAAGCGGATTTTATATCAAAAAAAGATCAATACAATAATCAGGTTCAATCAGGATCAATTACTTATTCAAGCCCTTCCAACATTGCGCTTGTAAAGTATTGGGGAAAAAAGCCGATTCAAATTCCAGCGAATCCCAGCATTTCATTTACGCTCAGTAATTGTAAAACTACCACCACCCTACTTTTTCAAAAGACGATAGCCAGCGACACCGTAGAATTTGACGTTTTTGTTGACGATAAAATTGAAAATAGTTTTAGACCAAAAATTGAAAAGTTCTTTCAATTGGTTCGATCTTATCTTCCTTTTATCTCTGATTACAAATTTGAGATACGAACATCGAACACATTTCCGCATTCAAGTGGGATTGCTTCTTCCGCCAGCGGAATGAGTGCCATCGCACTTTGTCTTTGTAGATTTGAAGCACATCTAGATGCTTCAGTTTCAAAAGAAAACGAGTTGAAAAAGGCATCTTTTATTGCTAGGATTGGTTCAGGCAGTGCTTGTCGTTCAGTTTTTGGAGGACTAGTTGCTTGGGGGAAATCCGAAAGTATTGAAGGAAGCTCAGACATCTACGGAGTAAAATTCGACCAAGCCCATCCTGTTTTTAGAAACTATCAGGATACGGTCTTGTTAGTTGATAAAGGTGAAAAAATTGTTTCTAGTTCAGTTGGACATGGTTTGATGGAAAACCATCCCTATGCTAAAACAAGATTCGAACAGGCTCCTAGTAATCTAGCCCTTTTGAAGTATGCTCTAATAAAAGGAAATTTGACTTTATTTAATGAAATTGTAGAAAGTGAAGCGCTCACACTACACGCTATGATGATGACCTCCAACCCTTATTTCATGTTGTTTAAACCAAACACTGTTGAAATCATACAAAAAGTTTGGAAATTTAGGGAACAAAGCAAGCTACATTTGAGTATAACATTGGACGCTGGTGCCAATGTTCATTTGCTTTATCCAGAAGCTGAAAAGGAAGCTATTCTACGGTTCATTAATGATGAATTGGTAGGATTATGCCAAAATGGACAGTATATTTGTGATCAGGTTGGTACTGGCCCTGTCCTACTAAACGAAGACTATGCTTAAAGAGTCGCTATTTTACGGAAAAGTTCTTCTCTTCGGAGAATATGGAATCATTCAAGATTCTATGGGCCTTTCTATTCCCTACGAAAGTTATAGAGGTAGCTTAATCTTTCATTCAGAAGATTCTGAAATGTCTGAGTGGTCTAACAATGAACTTAAAAAATACTACGCACATCTAGCCGAATTAGATCAATCCAATCAACTTCCTTGTGAGTTAGATTTGGCTGCTTTTAAAAGTGACATCGATAATGGAATGCTTTTCGACAGCTCTATTCCGAAAGGATATGGCGTAGGCAGTTCTGGAGCCCTTGTAGCTTCGATTTACAACAGATATTCAATTAATGGAATTAGCGCAGATGGTAACGTGGCTAATTCTAACATCCTCAAGCTTAAAATACTATTTGGCGAATTAGAATCTTACTTTCATGGAAAGAGCTCTGGTTTAGACCCACTGATTTGCTACTTGCACCTTCCAATACTTATTAAAAGTAAAGATGAAGTAAATGCAGTAGGGATTCCAGCACAAGGATCTAGTAAAGGCGCAATTTTTTTACTGAATACAGGTAATCCTGGAGAAACTCAGCCGATGGTCAATATCTTTTTAGATAAACTGAAAGAAGAAGGTTTCAGAACGATGCTAAAGAAGAAGTTTAAAAAGTACAATGATGCTAGTATTGAAGCATTTCTAAATAAAGAAAGAAAACCTTTATTTAGTAACATCAAAAAGCTGTCTAAGGTGGTTCTTGATAATTTCAAGCCAATGATTCCTGAAAATTATCAAAAAGTTTGGCAAGATGGAATAGATTCTAACGCCTACTATTTGAAGCTTTGTGGCTCTGGAGGCGGTGGATTCATCCTTGGATTTACTGAAGATATTGATGAAGCTAAAGATAAATTGTCTGATTATCAAGTAGACGTTATCTACAATTTTTAACCTTAATTTTTCACCGGTTATACTTTCAAACGTTTATTGTATTTCATAAATCTTAAATTTGACTGTGCCCAGTCAAAACTCCCTATTAAATAGAAAACAGCGATTCATCGTTTTGAAAGTGATGGCCATGTTATCTTTGGTACGCTGGTATAACATTTTATTAGTAAGTTTAGGACTAGAGCTCTCCGCTGTTTTTCTACTGAATCCCGAGACTGAATGGCTTGAAACGTTATTAGATTACAAATTGCATTTCTTAATCGCC
>JBLIOB010000021.1:0-26681 GCA_047639575.1 Parvicellaceae bacterium | reverse complement strand
GTAAAGAGTGTTTCCACTTTAATGGCAGAGGCAAGACTTTTAAGGAATATGATTGGTTTTTTAAAGTCCGAGATCAATACCAATCGTTTGCTACCCAAAAGGATTTAAAACCTCAAAGATTTATTCGAAATGTCCGCGAAGGTTCAACTAATCTGTATTACGATTATACTTTTAATCATTCTCGAAATGAAGCATATTGTATAAAGTCTAAGACCGATAAAACAAAAGACACTATAAAGAAAACAGCATGTGCTTTTGATGTCATGACAACTGTCTACTATGCAAGATCAATTGATTTTTCCAAGTATAAAGTCAACGATACAATTCCACTTACTATGCTATTAGACGGTTCGAAATATGAAACATACATTCGGTATACAGGAAAGGGAACCGCTAAAACAAGATCTGGACAAACTTATCGTGTGATTAAATTCAGACCATTGCTAATAGAGGGCACAATCTTTACTGGTGGAGAAGATATGGAAGTAAGCGTAAGTGACGATAAGAACAGAATCCCTATACTAGTTGAAGCTCAAATACTAGTAGGCTCAATTCGAGTCTATTTGGATAAGAAGACAGGTCTTAAATACCCTTTGACGTCACTTGTAAAAGCTCCATCAAAGTAACTAGTTATTGATTTGCGCAGAGTTTATCTAGCAATTCTTTATAAGATACAGGGTCGCTTTTAGCTGCCATTTGATAGTCCTTACAAGCTTCCTCTACCATACCTGACTGTTCTCGCAATTTTCCACGCTCTGCATAAGCCCAAGCACTGCCATTTTTTCCATACTTAATTGCTTGATTGAAACTGATAACAGCCTCTTTTCTGCTAGCCCCTTCATTTAAAATCATCCCTTGAATTACATAATTAGCTTCTTTCTTTTCAACGTTAATTGACTTCTGAATGGTTTTAAGCGCTTCGTCTAATCTTTTTCTTTCTAAAAGAAACTTAGCATATTCATCTAATGAAGTAGAAATTTGTGGGTCTAACTCAATTCCTTTTTTGAAATCTGCTTCTGCTTTTTCGAACTGCCCTAGCTTATTGTTGTAGTAAGCTCTCTTAATATAGACGCTACTATTTCGTGGTAGCAAAGCTGCTTGATCGTCCAGTTTTTGAACAGCTGTTTCTAACTCTGCCCGCGAATTATCTACAGGTCTTGTTCTCACAATCTTCATCTCTTCAACCAAATGACCAGCTCCTGCATACTTATCCACTACCCACAAGACATATCTAATATCAACTGCGATATTTCTACATCTACTTGTATCAAACAAATAATCGCTCATTGTACTTTCCCAACTTCTATCGAAATTCAGGCCTATAAGCTCACCATATCCATTTAATACTGGCGAACCACTATTCCCTCCAGTTGTATGATTAGACCCAGTGAAACAAACTCTTAATTCTCCGTCTTGAGCATACTGTCCGTAATCTTTCTTCTTCCATAATTCTCTTACCCTCGGATCCAATTTGAAATCATCTTTACCCAAATTATTCTTTTGCATCATACCGTCTAACGTGGTATAGTAATCATAATGCATTCCATCTTTTGGAGACGAACCTTCAATTTTTCCATAGGTTAAACGTAAAGTGCTATTTGCATCGGCTGCATATTTCTTGTCTGGAAACAATTCCATTCTTGCTTTCAGATAAGTTTTCATTTTGCCGTCAATTTGAGAACTTAAAATCTGGTGATTACCTGCAACTTTAGACCTAAAAGTGTTTAACAAATCCTGAGAAAGCACATAAATAGGGTCTTTCAATAATTTTTTAGCGTATCCTTTATTATACGAACGCATGAATTGGTTCATTTTAGAAACATCACAGAACGCACTATTATCATATACATAATCGGCATAAGCTTGAACGCTTCCTTTATATTTTGTATCAATCAGTTTAAGTGTTTCGGCTTCAAAGTCGTCTTTCATTAACTCCCTATACATTTCAATAAGTGCTACAAATATTTTCTTGTCAGTTTCCTTATCGTAATTTTTAAAGAACCCTTTGATACTTCTGAATCTTGCTTCTTTTTTTACAGAAAAATCCTCAGATTGACTCATTTTCTCATAATCTTCGAATGCCTCATAACCTGCTGAAAAACGCAAAATTTCAGGGCCCATGTAGTAAAGTTCTATGTACATATCACGAGCAAATTGATATTCGTTCATATTTTTGTACATGACTTTAAATTCTGCCAGCAATTTTTCATAGCTCGTTCCATTCGCCTTCTTCTGAAATTCAGTTTCAAAATTTTTCTTTAACGTCAAAGCGTCATTCTCTTTTAAGCCAATGTTCTGCCCGATCCATTTCTTATAAGAATTCGAAATCCTTGATTGCTTTGCTGCGTACTGAATATATTTCTTCTCACTTGACTTCATCGTAGCATCGATTATCGATAAGCTACGTTCTCTCATTTTAATTCGAGTAGGGTTAGCCGTATTCATAACATAATCAAGGCCGTCAGAAGTTAAATATTGATGAGTGCTACCTGGGAATCCATAAACCATACAGAACTCACCTTCCTGCATATCGTGCATTGCGATTGGAAAAGAATGTTTCGCTTTATAAGGCACGTTATCATCCGAAATATCAGCTGGATTATTGTCTTTATCCGCATAGATTCTAAACATAGAGAAATCACCAGTATGACGAGGCCACACCCAGTTGTCTGTATCTCCACCGAATTTACCAATAGAACTTGGTGGTGCACCAACTAATCTAACATCGTTATAGGTCTCTGTTACGATCATATAATATTCGTTACCGTAGAAGAATGGCTTTATTTGAGCTTTATAATGCGTTCCAGCAACTGCTTCCGTCTCAAGCGCTTTCATATTATCTCTTACCTTATTTGCTTTCGCTTCCGAATCAACGTCACCTACAATTCCTAGAAAAACCGCTTTAGTAACATCTTCAATTCGTACGATAAATGTCGCTGTTAGACCGGCATTTCTTAATTCTTTGTCTCTGGACATTGCCCAAAATCCATCAGTTAAATAATTATGCTCTTCGGATGAATGTTTTTGAATTTGACCAAAACCACAATGATGATTCGTTAAGATTAACCCTTCATCAGAAATTACTTCCGCTGTACATCCTCCACCGAAATGAACCACTGCATCTTTTAAACTTGAGTGATTAATAGAATAAATATCTTCGGCAGATAACTTTAGTCCCATAGCCTGCATATCAGATTCATTCAATGATTTAAGCAGTAATGGAATCCACATACCCTCTGTAGCAAAGGCCGGGGTGAGAAATAGCGCAATTAATATCGATAAAATATACTTCTTCATAATCTTGTTTTTAGCGTGACGAAAATAAGAATTATTAATTCCATAGCAAGGTACTATTCCTGCTAAGCTTCAGATTATTACTTTTGTGCGAAATACAGTACACCTTGGAAGTCTTTAAATATATATTCTATATAGGCATAATCTATACCATTTTTGGATTACTATGGGGACTTGTGACTTTTTTGTACAGAACAATTAGAAAGAACCAAACCGATGCAGAGACTCTTATTCTGCAAGCCGGAGGTTATTATTTTCTTGCTTCTTTAACAGCTGTTAATGTGCTAAATCCATTTGCTGAATCGGAAAAAGAACCATTGAGTTATGCCTATATGATACTCGGTGGAATTGTTCTTTACTTTTATTTAATGAGTAAGCTTAAAAAAAGCAAAAGAATGATTTCATCATTTGGCGGTAATAACCAAGCTCCAGATAAGCCAAAGAATATGAAAATAGAGTGGACCCTTATAATTGCCACTCTCCTACTCTACATATCTTCTTTAGTATACCCTCAAATTGTAACGCATAAAGTTAATGAGTGGTTTTACGTTAACATCGCGGACATTTATGATACGATACTGCTCAAATTTATTTTTGGGATAATTGGGTTTTTCTTTTTAATTCAAATTCTTTTTCAAGGGTTTAATACCACCATGAAAATGCTGAATATTATTACGGGTAATACTGGTAGCGAACCAAATCAAAATCAACACACTCAATCGGAATCTGGATTTATAGATTACGAAATCGTAGATGAGGAATCGGAGGATGATTCTACAGAACAACAAAATTTATTGAACTAATGGCTAATATGAAATTTGTAGCAAAAACATTTGCTGGACTAGAAGATATACTTGCATCAGAACTAAAAGCTGTAGGAGCGAAGAACATTCAAATCAAAAGAAGAGCAGTAATGTTCGAGGGGAATGAAGAAACTATGTATCGCGCAAATTTTCATGCAAGAACCGCCTTGGCTATTTTAGTAGAAGTAACCCGATTCTATGCTGCAACGACAGAAGATTTATATCATAAAACGAAAAAAGTCAGCTGGTCTGACTATTTGTTAATTGATCAAACATTTTCAATTCACGCAACCACTTATTCAGATGTCTTTGATCATTCTAAGTTTGTGGCACTGAAGGTAAAAGATGCTATTGCCGACTTCTTCAGAGACGTATACGGAAAACGACCAGATGTTAATGTAGAAGATCCTGATGTTAAATTTGAAGTTCACGTAAGTGACAATAGCGTTACTTTGCTCTTAAATTCCTCAGGCAATGCTTTGTTTAAAAGAGGTTATCGAGAAAGAACTGGACTTGCTCCAATGAATGAATGTTTGGCAGCTGGAATCATAAAACTGGCCAAGTTTGACCCAAAAGAACCATTGGTGGATTTTGCTTGTGGATCAGGGACGATCTTATTCGAAGCAGCTCTAATAGCAAAGAACGTAGCTCCAGGATTATTAAACAGAAGATACGGATTTCAGAAATGGTTTAATTTTAAGCCGGAGCTTCTTAAACAAATTAGAGAGGAAGCTGAAGCAGCCGTTACTGAGACTACTGTCAATTTAAAAGGTTATGATATTGACCAAAAAATGATCGTTTTTTGTGAACATAACAAAGAGAACTCCTCCTATTTTGATTCAATTAGGTTTTATCAATCGGATCTTAGAGATGTGGAAACTGAAAAAGAATCGGGTGTAATAATTTCTAATTTACCCTTTGATGAAAGATTGAGAGTTGCTGATATGGAAAAGCTTTATGAAGATATCGGATCTTCTATGAAACATAATTTCCCTGGATTCAGGGCTTATTTATTTTCCTCAAATTTAGACGCTCTGAAATGCATTGGATTGAAGCCAACTATGAAGCTACAAATGTTTAGTGGCGGAATAAAAGCTTCGTTAAGACGTTATGACTTATACGCAGGAAGTAAAAAAGCTAAACACAATCCGCAATAAAGGATTCTTTATAATACGGTAAGTCTTTGGAATTTGATTATTTTCACATACCCCAATGGCAAGTTTTGTAAGAAGGATATTAAGTAACAGTTCCACAAGAATTCTTGTGATGATCTTTCTATGTATCGTTGGAATTACCGGCTTCTTCCTAGCATTCGGATACTTTAATCAAATTAGCCTCTACAAAACAGCGCAATACAACAAGTTAAAAGCTGTTGCTATTACAACCGCTATTAACCTAGATGGGGATCAGCACGAGTACCTGTTGAACACCTACCTTAATAAAGGTGATATAGTTACCAGAGAGCAAGACAGTGTTTATTCCAATTTATATCATCAGCTTAAAAATATTGAAGTAGATGATAGTCTCTCTTCCCCTATTTATACTCTTTTCAAAATTGATTCCGGAGGTCAGGAAGCTCGTTTTTATTATGGAGTTAATTCTAGTGATGCGCTTCCAGATACAACGTTCAGAGATGAGTATATGAAATACCCCTCTATTCTTTTGAATAATTACGAAGTCGGAGCGACTATACCTGTATACACTTCTGAAAATGGAGAATGGATCTCCGCTTTCCACCCTTTTAAAAATTCAAACGGTGATGTGGTTGGAGTAGTTGAAGTAGACGAAGAATTTACAAAATTCATTATGAAAGTTAGGGGCCAAATCCTATGGTCTTCTAGCGTTTGTTTATTTTTCATATTAATCATCGCATTTTTCATTATACGATCTACACGAAAAATATTATTGAAAGAAGAGCAACTTTCTCAAAACTTATTAGAGTCCAAATTGATCATTGAAGAGAAAAACAAAGACATCACAGACTCCATTAAATACGCGAAGAAAATTCAAGATGCGATTTTACCAAGTACTGAACAAATCTGCAATTCTCTTCCAAATTCATTTGTTTATTTCGCCCCAAGGGATATTGTTTCAGGCGACTTTTATTGGTACTCAGAGATTAAAGACAATGTGATAATTGCGGCAATTGATTGCACCGGACATGGAATCCCGGGAGCTATGATGAGCATGATCGGCAACTCTATATTGAATGAAATAGTAAATGCTCGAGGCATAGTTGATCCGGGAGAAATACTAAACCAACTCGATATTGGAATAGCAAATGCCTTTGAAATAAGTACAGCCAGAGGCTCTGAAAGCAAAGACGGTATGGATGTAGCTATTTGTTCTCTAGATTTTAAAACAAGGGAATTAACGTATGCTGGTGCCTTTCGACCACTAATTAGGGTCCGAGATGGAGAACTTGAAGAATTTAAAGGGGATCGTTTTCCAATAGGCGGTGGCTCCTATCATAAAACCGATTTTTCTACTCATACACTTCCTATAATAAAAGGAGATTATTTCTACATATTCTCTGACGGATTTCCTGACCAGTTCGGTGGAGAAAAAGGAAAAAAATTCATGAACAAACGTTTTAAAGATCTCCTTATCGAGTTTCAACTTGAATCTTGTGAAAACAAATTAGATAAACTTACACAGACCTTAGCAAACTGGAAAGATGACTTAGAACAAGTGGACGATATTTTAGTCATAGGTTTTGGTATTCATTCTTGAAAGAGGCCCAAAACAGATTGAATTGTCTAATTTCGGCTGCAGAAGTCAAGCATTAAAGACATCTAGATAAGATTTACACAATGGACAAAACGATCTCTAAAATGATCAGTGATAGGGCCGCAATAATTGCCCAGGTCAATGAGCTTACAGATGAAGAGTTTATGCGAGTTCCCCAGAACGGAGGTTGGTCCATTTCACAAGTCATCAATCATATTATCATTTCTGAATTTGGTACAACCAGCTATATGTCCAAGAAATTACTTGGATTGCCTGATTTAAAATCTACCGGGATCAAGAATAGTTTTAATGCCAATGCGTTAAAACTAGCCTTAAAATCCAATAAGAAATTTAAAGCTCCAAAAGTATTACCAGATCCTGATAACGCATCAATTTCTATTACTATAAATAAATGGGAAAAGGTGAGAAAAGGATTACTCAACATGTTGGAGACTATGCCGTCAGAGGCCACTAAAAAGGCTATTTTCAAACATCCCGTTGCCGGTTATTTAAATCCGGAGCAAACCGCTGGTTTTTTACAAACTCATGTGGCCCATCATTCGAAGCAAATAAATAATCTAATTAACGAAATCAAGAAATGAGAATCAAAGTTCTTTTAGTCGCTCTTTGTAGCATTAGTTCACTGTTTTTGAATGCCCAAGAAATCAAACAATACACCGTTGAAGAATATAATGCATTGTCAGGTGAAATTAAAGATGGGTTAGAAACAATCAGTCCTACAAGTCATTTGAAAAACTACTTTGCAGATGAACAAGATGGTTTTCTAATCCAGTTCGCTCAATTCGATTTGGTTAACTCATTTGATTCATTGGTTTTGAATGTTGATAGTCTTTCACTTCCGTTAAATTCTCTCAACCCAATAGTTATTACCGGTTTTAAGGAGGGTGATCATACCATAGAGTTTAAAGCTAAAAGTCAAATTCCGTTCGCAGGAGATTCAAAAATTAAAATTATACTAGGCGATACCAGGCCGTTATTCGAAAATGATGCCATTGTATTTGGGTTATTACTTGCAATATTGGCACTCATTTTCTGGACAGGTAAAATTAAAAGATTCAATAAATTTTACGCCATAGTGCCGGCTTTATTGCTATGCTATTTCATTCCAGCGATATTGAATAGTTTTGATATCATCAATAGTAATGTCTCTGAATTATACGGGATGGCTAAAAACTTCCTACTTCCAGCGGCACTAGTTATGCTTTGCATTAGCATTGATTTAAAAGCCGTGTTTAGACTAGGTCCGAAAGCTCTAATCATGTTTTTCACCGCAACTTTTGGAATTTTAGTTGGAGGTCCTATTGCTCTTTGGATCTGCACCATGATATTTCCAGATATCTTATCTGTTCAAGGAAAGGATGTAGCCGATGGACTATCAACGGTGGCCGGAAGTTGGATTGGTGGTGGAGCTAATCAAGCCGCGATGAAAGAAATTAACGATGTTGGAGATTTGATTTACAGCCAAATGATAATCGTGGATGTCTTTATTGCTAATATTTTCATGTCGGTTATTCTCTTTGGGATAGGGAAAAGAAAACGAATTGATAAATGGTTAAAAGCAGACAATACCGCTATTGATAAATTACAACAAAAGATGCAAGACTATAGCAGCTCAGTCTCCAAAATCCCAACATTTAAGGATGTCATGGTGATGATGGGTGTCGTGTTCGCTGTAATTGGTTTGGCACATGTTATGTCTGAATTCCTTGCACCAGCTTTAAACGGAATGGTACAAGGAAATCCTTTCTTCTCTTTTCTTGGAAACGGGTTTTTCTGGATAGTTGTTTTAGCTACAGTATTTGGTGTACTACTCTCATTTACTAAAGCAAAAAAGATGGAAGGAGTTGGAGCTTCTAGAATTGGTAGTCTTTTCATTTATATCTTGGTTGCGACAATTGGTATGAAAATGGATATCGAACAGTTAATTGCAAACTGGGCTACTTTTAAAGTGCTAATCACGGTTGGGTTAATTTGGATTTCGATTCACGCAATAATATTAATAGTTGTTGCTAAACTTATCAAAGCGCCTTACTTTTTCGCGGCAGTGGGAAGCCAAGCGAATATTGGTGGAGCCGCTTCCGCGCCAGTAGTGGCTGGAGCGTTTCATCCTTCATTAGCCCCTGTTGGCGTTTTGCTTGCTGTCTTAGGTTATGCAGTTGGAACAGTAGTTGCACTTTTATGTGCTGGAATGTTACAAATGGCTGTATAACCTCGGAGAAATCGAATCATTATTAAATCTTTTTATTCTTTACTATTGTGTTCACTGCTGCTTAGTTGTAACAGCAATCCTGAACTAGAAATCGTGGGCACTCTTGATTTCCCGAAGAAGTAGAACCGGAAATCCAAATTGACACTGTAATCACACCGGTTGCAACTTTTGAAGTAGGTGACACAACCCTTGCCGTTAACAATAGCTCCGTAATATTCCTATATCCAGACACCACGGAATACAAGCAAATGGAGGGGGAATATTCAGAAGAAGATTTAATAGAAGTTATATCTGGAATGAACTGGTATCCAATGGCAGTACAAGATGAATTAGATTCAACTGAATTCAGTTATACTGATTGTTCTTTACCTCATCTTGTTTTTAATAAAGCCGATGGAACATCTATTAACTTGAGCAAAAAGAAATTGGATGGCAATATGATTATTTTCAATGTTAACTCAGAACCCATCGTTACCTATGCGGTGAGTTTTAATAAAGAAAAACACTTAACATATCTGCAAACGGGCAAATTAGAATAATAAAGTTGCACGACTACAGGGCTGCAAGTGTTTTCATCGCTTCTTTATCTGACATCCCTTCAACCATCTCATACAACTCGATTGCCTTCTTTCGGTAGCAGGAATTGAAATGCCACCATTCGGTTTGAATATTGAAAAAGCCACCTTCTTTCATACTCCTTCTTAACAGTTTCCGATTATCAACTGCTTCTTGAGTTATTCTACCTGCCTCTAACATTTGTTTCTCTTTCATTGGGTATGCTTCAATGCCTATGAAATCATAAGGAGTTCCCATATCTAACGCCTCCCCAGTTTCTATATGGGCAATAGTCAAATCTACCGCTGCCCCGAAATTATGCAATGATCCTTTTTTGGGATTTGAAACAAATTTTACTTTTTCTGAAATAGGCATATCCAGGGTGTCCCACATGGCTTGTTGGACTGATCTTGGGCGAACACCATCATAAACTAGTAAAGTGAGCGTAGAATCCTTCATTTGCAGGTATTCGTTCGCAATCTTTAGCTTTTCAGCTACGTCTGGTTGTAAATAACACGAAGTAAGATCTCCGTATAAGTCAAAACCCATGAAATTATCGACCGTGCTATACTTTAATTCAACAAGGGTATTAGGAGATACGGTTTGAATGTCAACCAGCCTTGCATCAATCAAATACTGCTCTAATTCACCTACTTCCTCTATAGGTACTGGTATTTCATCTAAAGTATCGTGGTCAACCCCAGGTGCCACGTTCAATTGAACGGAAAGTTCTTTGACTGTAGGATTATTACAACTGGCGAAGCCAATTCCAAAGATGAATCCAATTAATAGATATCGTTTATAAAGTATCGGCATACTAATAGTCTATTACAATTAGTGAGGACGGAAATATACGAGAGAGATTGAAAAGGGTTACGCTTAACTTATTAAGCGATAGTTAATTGTTCTTAACTGAAGCGAATAAGATCTAGTAGAACAATTGTAATTCTGTTCTTCTATTTATTCGGTTTTCTTCTTCAGTACAGTTTTTAGGATCCTTGCATTTACGGGTCAAGTCTTCCTCACCATAATACTTCCCAATGATACGATCTGACGATATACCTTGATCCATTAAGTATTTCTTTACTTTTTGCATCCTTTTTTTAGACAACTTCATGTTAAACTCCGCACTGGATGTAGCCGAAGTATGACCTCCAACATGAATTTTCAATCGATGATCCTTATTCATTAAGTCAGCAACGAATTTTATATTATCCATTCCTTCACCCCTGATATTCGATTCACCTTTATCATAAAGTATATTCTTAAGATTTACAACGTCTATGGTCGGTGGAGCAGCGATATCAAACGTATCTAAAACAGCAATTGTATCAAGATACGTATCGGCATGACCGATGAATCGGTATCTGAATATACCCATCTCGTCTTTATCTAAGACAACAACAACATCATGTGATTTACTCAATATGTTCAATCCAATATTTTCTTTTAACCATGGGCTGCCTTCTGGAAGTCTAAATATAATTTCATCTTCGTAAGGCAAATTGACCAATCTAAACTTTCCATCTTTATTCGTTTTAGCGATACTAATCACCTTCATATTGGCATCCAGAACTTCAAATTCCATTCCATCAATATCAGCACCTGCGACACTTTTATAAACGAATTCACCCACAATTCTCATCGTTAATTCTGGAAACATTAAATCTCCTTCATCATTAATTAGCATATCAATACTATTACCATAATCTGCTGAAAGTTTTCTATAGACGAATTCTCCTGATGTATTCTTATTTAATTGACTCACAATATTGTCATCAGAGTTAAATATCAACAGGGATACCTCTTCCCCAGTTTCAACAATTTTCACGATAAAGTTTCGATCCGCTGGGATATTTCTAAATTCAAAGTTTCCGTAAGGATCAGTTTTCGTTTTATAAACGATATTCCCCTCATCATCTACTAAGTATACTTCGATATCATCCGGATGCTGACCAATCAATTCTTCATATATAAATTGCCCTTTAAAGGACGCGGTATTGGTAGCAATATCGATGTCATCTTCGGTTAAAAACGTTAACGTTCCCACATTTTCAGAGCCCAACTTTCTATATATAAATTCTCCCTCAGTATTGGACATTAACATGGCATCACCGTCATCTCCAAATAAAGTTAATACTACTTCTTCACCGTTATCACCAATTAATTTGATCGTGTAATTCGAGTCTCCCGGGATTCTGGAAAATTTGAAATTTCCATGTTCATCAGTGGTCGTCTTAAAAACTACTTCACCTTCATCATCCAATAAAACGACTTCCAACCCTGCAGCAACTTCTCCATCAATATTTTGAAATTTAAATTGACCTGCAATTTCTTTATCTTCTACTGTAATTGTTTCAATCTGTTTGAAGAAATAGATATCATCTTTTCCTTCTCCATTATCTCTATTGGATGAGAAAAAACCAGTATTGTTTTTATTGAAAACCAACCCGAAATCATCGCTTTTAGAATTAATAACGTTACCCAAGTTTTGAGGATCACCCCAATTCCCATCGTTATAGTCACAAACGAATAAATCTAAACCCCCATTTCCTTCATGTCCATCTGAAGCAAAGTAAAGTTTCCCATTAAAAAACGTAGGGAACATTTCGTCTTTAGAAGTATTAATAACATCCCCTATATTCATGGGAGTAGACCACTTCCCGTCTTTCCGTTCTGAAATATATAGATCCTTACTCCCTTTTCCACCGTCTTGATCTGACACGAAAATCAGAAGATTATCATTAATTAAACATGGATGTCCATAGGATGACTTCACGTCATTAAAGGGAAGCTTTTCCATTGTCTTCCAGGAATTTTTAACAAGTTCAGCTCTGTATAACTGGGGTTTAAATGTTGTTTTCCCAAATAACTTCGCCTGCTCATGAGAAACTTGCGTAAAATAAGCCTCAGTGCCGGATGCTGCAAAACAAATCGGGCCACTATGGTCATCATTTAACAAACGATAAGAAAAAACCTTAGATGGGCCTAATGATACAGAGTCTGACAACGTATTCAAGATATCTGCCGCATAGAGGTTTAAAAAACCTTGCTCTTTCCAGCCTTCTTCCCCCCAATTGTTCAGATTATACTCTCTATCTGACGTATATATTAATTTATTCCCAAATACTACGGGGCAAAATTCTGAAACGGAAGTATTCAGTCCACTTACTTTCTTCACTTCAAAAGTAATCTCCTTATTGCCATTCTTGAGCTGCGCGTTGGCTCCAAATGCCGATCCCACAATCAACACGACAAACACTATAATTAAATTTATTTTCATCAGGTTTCCTTGCATCGCAAAATTATAAATATCTCGGTGAAACCGATTTTTGTTTCTTAAGACCAAAATCGAAACCTATAAAAAGTTCATGTGACCCATTATTATATCGCTGTAATTGATTGAAGACAATATCATACGAGTAACCGATTCTTAAAAAATCTGTAACATTAAGTTCAGTTACTAATACCACTGATTTACTTGTTCTGTATGATGCGCCTAACCAAAATACTTTATTGAAAAGAAAGCTAGAATTAATATCAAGACTCAATGGTGCTCCAGCTACATACTTTACGATAATGGAAGGCTTATAAACCAACTTTCTTGTTATTTCCAAAGCTCCACCAAATGAACCAATGTAGTGTCGATTTAATTCTAATTGAGTTTCTGCAACATCATCAAACGAGCTCCCTAGCTCAGCTATGTGTGAAACGCTCGCTCCAAAGAACAAATGATTGGTGTTGTAATAGGCTCCAAAATCAAAAGTAGGGGTAGCCGCAGTGAATACACCTCCAGTATTATGCTGATCTGCAGGATTATTATAATTCAACCTTCCTTTATCAAAGCGAGATGAATACATCCCTCCTCGAATTGCAAATGCCAATTTACCAACTGGCATCTTAACTCTGTACGCATAAGTTAAAAATGCCCCTTGATTCGTTGAGGGTCCAATAGTCTCAGCGAAAGCATTTATTCCAAGTGAAAAATGTTTCCCCTTAAACGGTGAATGCAACGCAATAGAAGAAGTTGACGGTGCTCCGTCTAAACCTGCCCACTGATTTCGATGCAAGATCACACCACTGATCGCGTCTCTACTTCCTGCGTAAGCCGGATTTATTGCAAACGGATTAAACATGTACTGACTGTAAAGTGCATCTTGTTGTGCACAATACTCTCCTGATGCCATAAGCAGCAGTAGCAGGTAAAATATCTTTTTACTCATTGCTATCTTAATTTTACTTGTTGAATCATTATGTCGTATCATAATATTCATTCCTTAATTAATTCGGTCATTAAGAACAAAGATGGTCTCGCTATTTTGTAAGCTGCACCCATCCAGATCTTGAAACATTTGTCTCTAATAATTCTATCACGTAGAAGTAGGTACCAGCCGGCATCAAATCTCCACTTTGATTATTCCCCATCCACATTACATCGGCATTGTTATAGCCATAGAATTCATGGATAACGTCACCCCATCGATTGAATATAGTCACGTGGTTGTTTGTATTAAAATTAAATCCTTCAATGAACCAGCCTTCATTTATTCCATCTCCGTCAGGAGAAAAAGCATTAGCAATATCTGGTAGAAGGTCACCACAACCAGCAGTATCATATAGAACTAGAATCGAATCGAAATAAGAACAGCTCGCACTATTGTCATATGTATATAAGTAAACAGATGAATCTGCACCAGGGTTTATAACTGTTGTCGGATCGAAATCATTTGCAATATCACCTGAAAGGTCAATCCATGTAATAGTACCTGTTGTTACTGTTCCATCTACTTGAACTTGACCGCTAGGGCAAACCGTAAATATGTTGGACATGGTATGATCGTTTGGCCAATATTCTATTGTCGCTGATCCTGATGCACTTGCACAGCCCGATGCCGTTAATGTATGAATTACGTACAGCGTATGTGACCCTGATGGTAACGAACCAAAGGTGGCACTAGTTCCTGCTGTAGAAGCTACTGCTGCACTGGTTGTGTCATCAATATACCAATCAAATGTCCCAAGGCTAATAGTACCAGTTGCAGTGATAGGACCAAACACATCACCCTCGCAGAATATATAGGGCCCTGCTAATACTGGAGTATTAGGCAGCGAACCTATTGCTCCAACAACAGCAGTTGTTGAATCAACACATCCATTTTGATCCGTCATTACTACTAGATAACTACCTGGACCATATCCTGTACTTGTTGCAATCGGTGAGAATGTTCCTCCATCAAAAGCGTATTGATAAGAAGGTAAACCACCGGCTTCATTGGTAACTACAATAATACCATTACTTAAACCACAAGTTGCAGATGTTACAATTGTATCAAAACTTAAAGGTATAGGATTAGTTAGAATCAAAGGAATTGGTCCTGAAACGCAACCGCTACCATCCGTAACCACAATGCTATGAAGTCCTACTGGTAATGAGCTAAATATCAAAGAATCTCCAGAAACTGCTCCTGTGCCATCCAAAACAACATTGTATGTACCTGAACCACCTGATGAATTGACAACTATTTGTCCATCCGCGATCCCGAAACATGTTGGATTAATTGTGGATGAAACAACAACTGCTGTATCTACAATGTTGATATAAACACTATCGCTTCCAGCACATCCCGAACCGTCTACAACACCCACATATACTTGATGAAGTCCAACTCCTGTAAAGGAAACAGTTTCATTCGAAATTGAACTTGTAGCAGGTGTTCCTGCTGCAAAACTCCAACTATAACTAATGTATGGTCCGCCAACTGTACCAAAGTCTATTGAGTTTGAATTAACGCAACTATCTGTCACTGTTTGGGTAATTGTAACAGCAATAGGCGCTCCGTCTAAAACGACAACTGAATCTATTTTTATGCATCCGTTTCCATCTATTACTTCCAAATAATATATCCCAGAAGCCATATTAATCAATGTGTCATTTGGTGAACCTGGAGCCAATAAAGAAAGAGCATTATCAGTATACCAGTTAAATGTAAAGGTAGGAGTTCCGCCACCAGCGGTTGCACCAATTGTTCCATCAGGGACACCTACACAACTAGTGGCAATTGAACCAATAACTGAAGTTAATACGGCTGGCTCGGGAATAGTAAAATTACTTGTATCTCTACAACCATTAGCATCCACATAAACTGTTTCATGCGCACCACCTGTTAACGTAATATTCAGGTTCGCCCCAGTAGAAACTGCATCCCAAAACCATTGTTCTGGTGGACCCGCAGGGAAAGAAAACGATGCTGTTCCATCTGCTGCACCAAAGCAACTTGTTCCAGTAAGTGAAGGACCTGCGCTGCTCAATAATGGTTTTGCATTAATAGTAACCCCTAAACTTGAACTTCCTGAACAGGATCCCAAAGTTTCAATAACATTAATAGATCCAGCTCCAGATACATTCCATGAAATTATACAAGAATCAAGTGCTTGACTAACGAGCACTCCATTTATTGGAGTCCAAGATAAACTGTTACTGCTAGTGACAGAATAGACTACTGTGTCTCCAGAACATATAGCAATTGGCCCTAAAATAGTAGGTGAAGGGGTTGGACTAACTGTAATGTCAACAGTATCCTTAGCCGCACATCCGGAACTAATTTCAGTTACTAGAACGATATACTGGGTAGTTATTACAGTTGCTACCGTTGGGTTAGAGATGGTCCCAGCCCCATTATCCCAAGCAAAATTATACGGTCCTCCTAATCCACCTGAAGCGGTTGGTAATCCTCCAAGAGTATAAGTATCTCCATCACAAATTGTTGTATCTCCTCCTGCATTTGCAAGCGGGCTGGCTGGGTCAGATAAAGTTCCTGTTGAAGGATCGGAAGTAGAACATAAAGTTGCAGCAACTTCCACTAATAAACTCGAAACAGTAAATCCATCTGATAAACCAGAAACTGTCAAAATATTACCTGTACCTGCAGTCACGAAGAAATCGGAACCACCTCCGTCAATATCAATTCCATAAGTTCCTCCTGGAGAACCTGGACTTAAATATATTTCCAAAGAACCGTCAGTACCTCCACACGTTGTTGGGTTATTATATGCTACTGAATCGATCACTGGAGAAGGTGGGTCAACTAAAGAGCCGGTAGAAGGATCAGCATCGGTACAAAGTGTAATTGTATGATCAATTGTTAAAGAAGTAACATTGATGCCAGACGAAAGCCCTGAAAGAGTTAGAGAACTTCCAGTGTTCGTAATGGCAAAATAATCGGAACCACCACCGTCTATGTCAATGTCATAATTTCCTGCTGGAGAGGTTCCAGAAAGCGTGATAACGATAGAACCGTCACTGCCACCGCATGTAGTAGGGTCATTGTAGGTAACAGCCGTAATTATTGGAGATAGTGGGTCGATTAATGTATACGATGCCCCATCACTTCCTGAACACCCAGTTAATAATGCAAAAATGTTATTATAGGTGCCCGCATCTAGCCCTAAAATAGGAATTTCACCTGCACCATCTGATGCAATTGTCAATGGCCCAATAGGCGAGCCATCATCATCGTAAGTAATGCTATACATTGTACTAGGATCTAATCCTGCAAGGGTAAATGAACCATTTGTACCTCCACAAGTTGTTGGTGAAACATAAGAAACCGTGAAAGCTGGAAGGTTTTGAATAGTAACTAACATTGTATCCAGACCAGTACATCCTGATGCGTCCGTTACAGACACAAATAATGAATCTACAGATCCAACAGATATTCCTACCGCTAAATTTTCTGAGGAACTAGTACTGCTAGTAATAGAACTACTATTAGGAGTAGACAATGTCCAAACTATTATTGGAAAAGCCGAGACTGTATAATTTTCAACGGCCCCTTCACATACATTTGCATTACCTGCAATAAACGCAGTTGGAAGTGGGTTGACCGTAACCAACATACTCGCCACATTCGTACAGGTCGTTACAAGATCTATCAATGTTAGCGTATAATTGGTTGTTGTTGTTAGAGAAACTGACGGGTTAGCTGTAGCTGCTGCTCCGTTATCCCACACGTAGGAAAAAGTTCCTGAACCTCCTGTACCTGATGGAGCCCCTCCCAACACTACTGGATCACCTGCACAACTTGTTGTTCCAGCACCAGCATCAGCAACAGGAGGTAATGGATCGAATAATGTATATGATCCTGCATCTGTGCCTAAACAACCAGCAACTGATGTAACAATAAAATTAGTGTAAGTACCCGCAGCAAATCCAGTCAATAAGATTGTGCCAGCTGCATCAGATACCAATGAGGTCGGTCCTACCGTTAACGGATCATCATATTGAACAATATATGTAGTTGCGCCTATCAATCCATCTATTGAGATTGTTCCATCAGTGCCTCCACAAGTGGTTGGACTACCCGTACTTATGGTAAATGTCGGAACAGGATTGATTGTCACCGTCAAATTAGAATTTGCTGGACAAATTCCAGCTGTTGTATACGTCACTGTATATGACCCTGCTGCTGAGGCTGATACATCAATATCTCCCGTCACAGTATTCAAAGATAATCCCGCTGTCGTGCTAAATGTACCTCCTGGGGTTCCGATAATAGTCGCAACTATATCTGTTCCGTTCGTACATTCTGAAATCGAAGAATAAGTATAAGAAGGATCATCATCAGCATTGATGGTCACATTGACAGGTGTACTAATCGCAGTACAAGGTCCTGGTGTCGTATAAATAAAACTATAAACGCCTGGTGTAGAAGCTGAAACATCTATACCTCCTGTTACCGCATTTAAACTAAGTCCACCAGGTGTAGCAGAAAATGTTCCTCCTGCGGTTCCAGTTACACTACAAGTTATATCCACCCCGCTTTGACAACGGGTTAAAGCTGTAATTGAATAGGCAGCATTGTCTGAAGGATTAACAGATACAGGTAGAATGTAATTTGCCGTACAAGTTCCGATCGTTCCTGTAACATTGATACTATATGACCCTGACAAGGCCCAGCTAGCTGTTACAATAGCTCCGGTAGCTGGGATTATCGTACCTCCTGTAATTGTCCAAGCATAAGTTCCACCACCAGTTACATTGTAAGTTTCAGTAGAATCCTCACAAACAACAATATTACCTGTTATCACTGGATTAGGAACTGCCGGATAACTAAGTATCCATGGACCAACGGTTGTATCTGGACAACCGGCAACATTTACAACTACATAACTAATTGTTCCTGAATCTAAGCCCGAAATTAAAAGGTCTCCACCTGCATTGGTAGTAATAAATGCCGGACCTACAGTCGTACCATCGTCCATATAAGTTACTGTGTAGCCAGTAGAAGGTGCTAACGGAGGTGAGTATGAGATTATAAATGACCCATCACTCGATCCACAAATAGTTGGGTTTGTAGGAGTTACTGTAACAGTTGGGGCACCAACAGTAAATGGTCCAGAAAATTCACTGGTGTGATATAACAGCCCTACTATTTCGGATGCATTTGCTACTATAATCGTGCCCGCAGTAATGACAGAAGTAAGAACGTAAGTGAATTTTTCGCCAGCGGCAGTTGGAGAGATAATTTGCTCTCCTAAATAAATTTCACCCTCTTGATTATCAGAATCTGCCGCAAAAAACTGAATTGCATAATTGTTTCCTAATTGGAAATTGGTATTGTATTCTATGTGTGTATTGCCCGATCCATTGCACTCAAAAGCATTCAGGATGACCGGAAAATTTTGCAAATTATTCCCTCCAGCATCCGCATCAGCTGGATCATTAGCTGTAAACCCATCATTATTTAAGTCCAAGCCTAATGAAATAACTCCGCCATTATTGTGAATTGAGTTCCCTGACAAATCGACACCGGTAACCGTAGCGTCAACGTAGATACCTGTTGAAGTATTACTAGCAATTTCATTTGCCTGATTAGCTCCGGTTCCTCCGATTGTAATATAGCTAGAGCTGCCTGTTACAAAAATTCCTTCTGAGTTAGGAGAAGCTCCACCAGCACCATCAATTCCAATCGAATTGTTGTAAAATATAACATCGCTAGTTGTTCCTTCAATTCCCACACCTGGGTTTCCGGTATTACCTGCCACTATGTTACCACAAGTTGCACAAGCATCAGATCCAAACGTAATAAATCTCGCTGACGACATTGACACCCCTAGTCCGTTTGGTCTGGCGGCAAGACCAGCCGGATCCAAACCAATAAAATTATTTTCAAAAATTAATCTATTTGTTGTTGCTACGCCTTGAGTTTTGTCTAGAAATATACCAAATACCGTATTACCTGAAAAGATGTTTCGATCCAGTAATCCTGGGCCACCAACTGTCATACTATAACCGCTAGTGTTTTGATCTATTCTTAATCCATATAAGTTTGCTGAAACTCCCAATCCATCTCCGCTAGTACCTACCCAATTATTTACAAGATCATTGCTACCTGCTGTTCCATTAAAGTAAATTCCAGCATCTTGATTAGACGAAATTACGTTTCTACCTAATATATCGCCTGCATCACCAACTCTATTTCCATTAGCATCATTTATAAACGATACTCCCCAATAATTTGAGGCTGCTATGGATACTCCACCAAATTCAGTTCCAATGAAGTTTCCTTGAACCGAATTAGTATTTACTTGGGCTCCATCAAAAAGAATCCCACTTCCATCAGTTCCATTAAAATTTCCACTGATAACGTTCGAAGGAACCAGGTACGCTTGTCCTGCATAGCTACTTCTATCTACTATTGCACTACCAACTTTATTAGTTTGAGAAGTTCCTTGAAAGACAATTCCTTCAAAATTTCCCATGCTATTAGTTCCATCTTTTGTAGTCCCAATCAGATTATTATCAATTATATTATCAAGCGCATCAAACAAATGAATTCCTGCTCCAAATGCCCCTGCATTTGCTGAGATTAAATTTCTTTCTATAACAGATCCCCCTCCAATAATGTTACTTACCGCAGATTGTAGAAAAATTCCCGTTCCATTAGGGCCTGGGACGTTACCTGATACATCTACACCGATATGATTACCGGCAATCTGAATATCACTAGCTCCCGAAACTTCAATTCCTGCTGCATCAAAATTCGTAATAGAAAACCCAGATATTTTTGTTCCAGATGAACCACCTGCAACACTTAGACCGTTGTTTATTCCGCCAGAACCGATCAGACTTACGCCCATTTCTCCTGACTTAAGAGGAAATCCACCACCAACGTCTTTATAACCTGGCACATGAGATCCGTCTTGGGTAAAACCATCAATCTCTAATTTCTTATTTATCTGAGGATATTGGACTGTAGGTGTAATGTCACCTAGTACGTCAAAAGCAACATAATAAGGCTGAGCTACGCTAGAGAAAAATGTTAAATCTTGAAGAACCTTACCCAGGGATCCTGGAACAGTAATTCCTCCGTCTGTGTTGGTAACTGTAAAAAAAGAATATTCAACACATCCAATATCCTCAATTCCTACTCCATCTCCGTCACCATCCATGTTTCGAGGACCTCTTCTTATGTCTGTAAGTCCTCCTCCTACGTAAGTGGTCCCTACATCTACCAAAATACTTCCTGCATTCACGATTGGAAAATAATGAAGACCGTAACCATCGCGTGTCTTAGCCGCTCTAAGATCACCAGCAATCCCCCCTGTTACATCGGACCCTATTAACAGTAATGATGTGGTGCCCGTACCGTTAAAATAATTAAAGCCCTGACTAGAAACAACTGAAGTAAAATCAGCATCAGCAAAACCTGCGGCAGTATTTTGGGTAAAAAGGTTGTTATGTAAAAAAGCTACAGGGTCACTGTATATCGCCCCACCACTACCACCAGGTGCACGATTATCGTAAAAAGTATTAAAGGCAAATATCGGAAATGCTCCCAAACCAGAAAAAACATCAACAGCACCAGCATTGCCGGTTGTAGCAATGTTTTGGTGAAACATTGAGTTTTCAATCAATAAATCGTCATTAGAAAAGATGGCTCCACCGTTGGCAGCGGTATTATTCACGAATGAAGATTGATATATTTCCAACTTCCCTGAACCTGTGAACCATTCAATAGCCCCTCCTGCTCCCGCAGATGAATTCCCTTTAAATACACACCCTTTTATTTTTACTATCCCATCAATTATTTTAAATGCAGAATTACTAAAATTAAGAAATGCAATTCCTTGAATCAAAACATTATTGCCAGCTCCTGGTGCGATTACAAATGCTTCAAAACCTGCATTCCCTCCTTCAAACTCAACTAAACGAGCTGCAGGCGAAATAATAACCAGATTTCTGTTAATGGTTATGGGGTTGGCCGCATTGACCATTCCAGCAAAATTAAATCGAATGGTATCAGCAGTACCTGACGTTATTGCAGCCTCAATTTCCGCCCAATCAGCATCGACATAATCTGTGGTAGCGCGAGAATTACTAAAGCTAAAAAATAGAATCGCACTCAAAATGAGCGACTTAGCTAAGGTGGGTAAATAGGTAGTCATAAACTCGTTAATTTTTTGAATCACTAATAATCAATAGATTATCATGCCCATCGTCTAATGTAAGGTACTAGACCTCTAAAATATTAAGTTAATAGGTGCAATACAAATAAATCAGCACCTAATAAACGTCTTCTTAAACAGGGTTTTAAAAGATAAGTGTGTATAAATCATTTAACCTTACCTTTATTAAGGACGAACAAACTGTAATTTTGGTTGGATTGATGAAGACAACTTTAAAATTTATAGCAAATAAATATTTGATTTGTGCAACGCTTTTAGCGCTTCACATCTCTTTCACAGAAGAAACTAATTTATTTGAACTCATCAAGATTAAAAGCACTCTATCAGAAAGTAAATCCGCTAATGACAAAATGAGGATCGAAATTGATGAGACGACCCAAGCAAATCTCGAATTAACCACCAATATGGCGGCTAAAGAAAAATATGCTCGTGAAAATTATCACATGAAAAAAGCAAATGAAGACATTTTTGTTTTCGTTGAAAAATAACGATTACCCTTCTTAATTCTTCGTATTTTCGCCAACTATGGCGAACCAATTATTTTCAGAATTTGAACCTCAAACAGAGCAATCTTGGGAGTCAAAAATTCTAGCTGACCTTAAAGGAAGGTCTAAAGATGAGCTTACTTCAATTACTGAAGACGGAATTAAAATACAACCCAATTATTTTGATTTAAAAGAAAGTAGTTCTGTTAAATTCAGGCAAACTTCTGAATGGAAAATGACTTTCTCTTCAAACAACTCCTCAAATCAAGAATTAATGATCGCTTTAGAGGGAGGAATTAATGCTTTGCTGCTAACGGTTAATGATGAAACGAATCTCGAGTCATTATTTAAGAATATCATGCTTGATATCATTGATTGTCAGTTAATTTATCAAGGATCAAACTTACCATCGTTTATCGATAAAAATCAAGCTCAATTAGCAAACTGCAAAATATTCATCGATCCATTTGAAAATGAAGCTACTCATGACTGCTACTTTCTTAATGCTGCAACCTACCGGAATGCTGGGGCTACTGCGAGTCAACAAATGTCTTTTGCTTTAAGCCAGGCAGTTGAGTTAATTGAAAAAGATCCTAAATACATTACGATACAATTAGGAATAGGGCCTGACTACTTTAACGAAATTACCATGCTCCGAGGATTCAGGTCTTGCTTAAATCAAGTCATCGAAGAATTTCAATGGAAGGGCGATTTTTCCATTATTTCTGTTCCTTCTAGCTACTACCTGAGTTCTAAAGATGTGAACAACAACATTCTGCGTATATCGACCATGTCTATGTCTGCCATTCTTGGAGGAAGTGATGAACTTAATATTCCAGCTTTCAATTTGAAAGCAAGCGAGTTCTCCAATCGAATTTCTAAAAACGTTCAAATAATTCTTGAACAAGAATCTTATTTTGGAAATATAACCGACCCATCCTCCGGTTCTTATTTTATTGAAAAATTAACCAATGAATTGGAGGAAAAAGCATGGGGGAAATTTCAAAGCATAGAATCAGCAGGCGGATTCAGTAAAAATTTAAAAGATGGTTCTATTTATCGAATGATAGATTTAGCTCATATGGGACGATTACAGAAATATGCGGCCAATAAAAAGATAATGCTGGGTGTGAATAAATATAAACTTGCAGATTCGGATGAAATGTTTGTTGAATCGGAAAGTTGGAATAACATTCAGTCGAGAAACTTATCTCAACTAATTAGAAAGGGGCCTGCATCATGATAAAGCCAGACTTTTCAAAAATTGATCATAAATCCTCAGAATCTCCTCGAACCAATACGAAATTTTGGTCCACCCAGGAAGGAATTGAGCTTAAAGAATACTATTCTATTAAAGATACCGCTGAACTAGAACAGCTTCAGTTTGTTGCTGGAATTCCACCATATTTAAGAGGGCCGTATTCAACGATGTACGCAATACGTCCATGGACAATAAGACAGTATGCTGGATTTAGCACGGCTGAAGAATCCAACGCATTTTACCGTAGAAATTTGGCGGCTGGACAAAAAGGCCTTTCTGTTGCTTTTGATTTAGCAACGCATCGCGGATACGACTCTGACCACCCAAGAGTGCAAGGTGATGTGGGTAAAGCTGGCGTTGCAATTGATTCAGTTTTAGACATGAAGATCTTATTTGATCAGATCCCTTTAGATAAAATGTCCGTTTCGATGACCATGAATGGAGCTGTATTGCCAATTCTTGCATTTTATATTGTAGCAGCGGAGGAACAAGGAGTTGATCTTTCATTACTAAGCGGCACAATTCAAAATGATATTCTTAAAGAGTTTATGGTTAGAAATACGTACATCTACCCTCCTGCCCCATCTATGAAGATAATCGCTGATATTTTTGAATTCACTTCGCAAAAGATGCCGAAATACAACAGCATTAGTATTTCTGGATATCACATGCAAGAAGCTGGAGCATCAGCTGATATAGAACTTGCTTATACTTTAGCAGACGGCTTAGAATATTTAAGGACAGGAGTTAATGCAGGTATGGACATTGACGTTTTTGCCCCAAGACTGTCATTTTTCTGGGCAATTGGAATGAATCATTTCATAGAAATTGCAAAAATGCGAGCAGCTCGAATGCTATGGGCCAAAATTGTAAAGCAATTCAATCCAAAAAACGCCAAATCGATGGCGTTAAGAACCCATTGTCAAACATCTGGATGGAGTCTAACTGAACAAGATCCTTATAATAATGTGGCGCGAACTTGTATAGAAGCAATGGCTGCAACACTAGGTGGAACACAATCTTTACACACCAATGCGCTGGATGAAGCAATTGCTTTGCCAACAGATTTTTCTGCAAGAATAGCACGGAACACCCAAATCTATATTCAGGAAGAAACAGGTATCACTAAAGTGGTTGATCCGTGGGCTGGTTCACATTTTGTTGAAAGCTTAACGAATGAGATGGCGAACAAAGCATGGGAGTTAATCCAGGAAGTTGAAGATCTTGGAGGTATGGCCAAGGCCATCGAAACAGGTTTGCCTAAAATGAGAATTGAAGAATCAGCTGCAAAACGGCAGGCGAAAATTGACTCAGGTCAGGACATCATTGTTGGGGTGAACGCGTACGAGGTTGAAGACGATACTGAAATTGACATCTTAGAAATTGACAATGACAAAGTACGAAATGGACAAATAGAAAGGCTGACTGAATTAAAGGCAAATCGAAATCAAGAAAACGTTTCTGTCTCTCTAGCAAAATTGGCGAAAGTTGCTGAAACGGGCAATGGAAATTTATTAGAAGTAGCCATTGAATGTGCAAGGGGCCGAGCTTCATTAGGAGAGATATCAGATGCACTTGAAAAATCATTTGGCAGATATAAAGCCGTAATTAAATCTATATCTGGTGTATATTCATCTGTAGCAATGGAAGATAAAGACTTTATAAAAGCCATGGAAATGGCCAATGAATTTGCCGAAATCGGAGGAAGAAGGCCTAGAATAATGATTGCCAAAATGGGGCAAGATGGCCACGATCGTGGGGCTAAAGTAGTCTCCACTGCGTACGCTGACATTGGGTTTGACGTTGACATTGGTCCTTTATTTCAAACTCCAGAAGAGTCCGCAAAACAAGCAGTTGAAAATGATGTGCATATCGTTGGAGTATCTTCATTAGCTGCTGGGCATAAGACACTTATCCCTCAAATCATTGCAGAATTAAAAGCTCTTGGAAGAGAAGATATCGTAGTTATTGCTGGAGGAGTAATCCCAAAACAAGATTATCAATTTTTATTCGATGCAGGAGTAGCAGGAGTATACGGTCCTGGAACAAAGATCTCAGTTGCTGCGCAAGAACTTTTATCCATTTTAATTGATGCTTATAAAGATTGAAGGGACTAGAAAAATATAACGCAAAAATTCTAGTTGCATGGGGCGAAGCAATTATTGGAAATCAAGAAATCCGTACTTGGCTAACTCAAAATGGCTACCCTGAACTTGGTGTTTTTTGTTTTGCTTTAACTAATGACAATCCGTCAAGAGTGTGGTTAATGGAGAATGACCATCCCCATCTTTTAGCCTTGATCAATGGAATTGAACGAAACAAAAAAGCTTTAGACTGGCTGGGGGTTAATGGCTTTTTGGTTTTAAGAAACATCGCTTTAGCTGCCGATGGATTTGACCAATCAGTTGTTTGGCTCAGAGAGCAACATCCTACTTTAGTAATGTTAGCTGGTAAAATGGCTTTTATTAAAAAACAAATTGATGACGACAACTACAATCCTCATAAAATTAGTCCCTGAATCAACTTAATATTAGACAGTAAGAGCTTAGCCACTCACTTGCTAATTAGACGTTGTTAATTACTTCTGCTTTCATTCTTTGTTGAGCTTTACTAGATCAAGAGTTGGTGCCAGAGTAAATTATAATCTGAATTTTAGAACAAGTGTTGGTTTTGATTTAACTTACAATCACTTTTATAATCCAATGATGGTTAACCCAAATATAACAAGTAGAGGGATTTCAATTTCTCCTTCCATATTATATCGATTCTAATGACATTAGGAGATACTATATTAGCAGCTTTAATCGGCCTAGTTTTTTTCCTGGGAATAATAATCGGAATTAGATTGTTTTTGT
>JBLIOB010000020.1:0-26914 GCA_047639575.1 Parvicellaceae bacterium | reverse complement strand
TCATTTCTTCTTTAGTTAATTTCCTTACTATCATGTCAGGCAGCATTTTTTTAATAAAGAGATTACCCCTTTTCACCATCAGGCCTCCTATGAAATTTGTGCGCATTAGGCTGAGCGCAACTTTAATGCTTCTTGGCATTGTTTCATAACGAGGCACATCTATTGCTGCTTCCATAAAGGCAATAGCTTTTATATTATCCCGGTTCATATTGGCATAATGAAAGCCCATCATTGCACCCCAGTCATGTAGAACCAAGGTGACATTTTTGAGACCTAGCTTCTCTATAAACCCCTCTAAGTAATTGTAACTATCAATAAAACCATAATCGATATCTGGCTTATCAGATTTACCCATTCCAATATGATCTAAAGCTATACATCTTCCTTTTCCAGTCATGTAGGGAATGACATTTCGCCATAAATAACTTGAGGTAGGATTACCATGTAAGAATAGGATAGAATCACCCTCTCCTTCATCTATGTAGTGCATTTTACTTCCCTTTACTTCAATAAATTTTGATTCGAACGGGAACGCTGCTGAGATTTCTTTTTTTTTGTTCATTATTTAATGTTTTATCTTTTTTATTGATTCAATTTTTCGCAGATGGGCAGTTCCATTTTCCATGTAATATTTCAACTCTTCAGCAATTTCGGCTGAAGTACTGTTTATACCACTTCTCACTTTACCTGACATCAAAAGACCGATCCAACCTTTGGTTACCAATTTGAATTCTAACACGACTCTTGTTTTATTTAGTCCAAGATCAACCAATGACCACACGGCACTTGCCTCTTTCGCAATACCAGGTTTCCCTTCGCTAATGTGATACTTTAAAACATAGTTTGTTGGATCAAAGTCATCTAGTTCTTGCGTGTTTTCTCCTTTTGTGGTTACAGTGATTCTCTTCGAATAGTCTAAACCATCAAACTTTTTACTACCACTAGCTTCAGACTTTATGAAATTTGCACACCAAAGGTCCACTTCAGAAAATTCAACCCCCATTACCTGCCAAGTTGAATCAATATTTGCATTAATTGTCAATTCTTGAGTAACATCAACGGTATAACTGATAAAGAAATTAGATATAAACATTAGAATCAATATAAGCAGAGAAATACCCAGTCCTCTCTTTTTCTTCCTATTCAATTTCATATTACTTTAGTTTTGAATTAGTGGCTTTCCTGTTTCCAAATAAAATTTCAACTCTTCAGTCAGTTCTTTCACTGATGCCGTTAAGCCCATTTTAATCTTGGTTTCCATTGCTTCATTTATTTCCATTTTAGGTTCCATAATAAAATCCATTGAGACCACAGTCGAATTTTCACTTTCGATAGACAAGGACCAGGTAGCACCTGCCATTTTTGCTATCTCTGGAGCACCTTTAGTGATAATATAACTTAGGGTAAATTTGATCGGATCAAATGCTGTGAGTTCTTGTATTGTGTTCCCTCGATCGGTTGTAGTATCTCTAAGAGAATACTCAAGCCCGCTAAATTTTGCTTCACCACCAGGCTTGGACGTTTTAAAGTTACTGGACCACTTATCTGCATATCCATATTGGTTGCCCATAACTTCCCATACTTCTTGTATACTTTTCTTGATTGTTAATTCTACTTTAATGTTCATGATATAAGATTTTTAGTAATTAGTAATGTGTTATATCAGTTGGATACATGATCAATCAAAGTGTGACAAAAGCATAAAAAAAGCCAACCATTTCGAGAATGGTTGGCTTTCAGATTATGAATAACTGAACGTTTATTTTCCAGTTATTTCATCAAAGTATTTATTGTAATTAGAGTCATTTACCAATTCACGAATGATAGACTCTTTATCCAAACTTTTCTTGGTTGGGTGATCTTGGAAAAACTCAATATATTTTAAATCAATTTTGTCAGCTACCTTATCCGCAACTGATTCTGCGTATTCAGCTATGGTAGCGCTAAATTCCGGATCAAAAAGCTTCTTATCGGTTTGCATTTTTCCCGCAGCCTCCATTGCCTTGGCTTTTTTGGAGCAACGGCAAGGATTATCAAGGTTTACTAATCCACACTGTTTATTCATAAAAGCATGAAATTCTTTCCTGGTACGTGATAATTTCTTTCTGAAATTATCTTTACTTACTTCGAATATTTCAGCGCCAAGATTATGATCAATTTGAAACACATCACCTAACAAATAAATTAATCTCTGCTCTCTGGTCAGGCACATAAGCATTCCAGACATGCAACGAACTCTTGCCGTTTTAGTCCGATAAATTTGTTCTTCTTCCTCTTCCTCTGAAATTTCGGGACTTGGAATGGCATTCAGTTTATCTGCAAAGTCATCAAAATTATCCCATTTATTTTCCATTGGTCTCCTTTTGGTCTGCATAAATTCGTTAAACACAATTCTATAAAGCCATGTTCTAAAAGAGCTATTTCCTTTAAAGGTAGACAACTTAGTAATAACCTTTATCAACACCTCTTGTGTAAGGTCACTCGCTTCGCCCTTATCATTTGTAAATTTCCAAGCGACATTGTAAATGAAAGATTCATGAGCCACAATTAGTTGGTTTAACGCATTTTTACTTCCGCCATTTGCATGCTTTATGAGTTCTTGGTCATTTGCCTCATTATAATTTTTTGCGAGTGGGTTTTTCATAAAATCTTTTGTATTGGAGGCAATGTTCCTTAACGTGTGACAAACTTTTTGAAATTAAACACAACGTTCAAGACTATACTTTCGTGCCGAATTCTCGAATATAAGCTTTTCGGCATGAAGTATAGGCCATGTTATAGGCATACTTGGCCCGGTGAAAGGGAAGCTGACATAGAGTACCAACAACGTATTAACTGTCTGATATTCAGCATATGTTTTCTTTAAGAAATGTTAGATTATCCAGTAGTTTTGTACTATGAGTGAGATGAAACGGTTCTGTCGCATCTACCCTCTTAATTTCTGATTCACTACTTTAAACCTTCATCAAATTCTAAAAGCTATGTTCAAGGGCCATTGTTTTCCAAAGTCTGTAATTCTGCATGCGGTTTATCATAAACTGAGATTTGGTTCGAGCTATCCAGACATTGAGAAATTGTTGTCTATAAGGGGGTTGAAAGTGGATCATGCGACAATCCAGCGATAGGCATTCAAGTTCAGTCCACTGATTGACCTGGAGTTCAGAAAACCTAAGCATCCTGTAGGAAGAAGGTAGCGCATAGATGAGACCTATATAAAAGTAAAAGGGCAGTGGAGATATTTGTACAGAGTAGTAGACAAGCAATGAAAAACAGTAGACTTTTTACTAACCAAACGAAGACAGCGAAAGAGTGCTCAAAGCTTTTTGATCAAAGCAATTGAACGAAATGGTCTTTCACAAATCATAAATATTGACAAGAGTGGGGCAAACACATCCGCCATTGGAGTTTACAACAAGCGAACCTTTTCAACAATAGAAGTAAGACAGTGAAAGTACTTGAATATTAGAACAAGATCACCAGTTCATTAAACGAAGGATAAGCTCTGGACTCGGATTCAAAGACTTCGAATCAGCTAAACGAACAATTTCGGGTATTGAAGTGGTGAGGGTGATTCAAAAGAAACAGATGGATTGTAAAGATCAAGGCACCTTCAACTCTTTCTGTTTATTGGCGGCATAGTAGCTTTTGGTTTTGAATCTTTAATATCTGACTGAACAGATGCCACAGAACCAATAAAATTGGTTTGTAAGCCATTTGAGAAATGCAACTTATTTCGTTCGAGATTTTCTTATCTTGGGTGGTGTTAATACACGAACTCACTTTATGCTTCATTCAAAAAGGAACTATTGACAATACACGGCAAAAATATAAATCTGGCTTTTTATCGAAAAGAAGACTGGAAACGATTTCTTGAAATTATTGATGACAAAGATACTGTGCATGACACGTTGAACAAATGGAATAAATCATATCTAAAATTAAAAACTGAATTATCCTCTAATGGGTTTATTGTCAAAGATATTATTGTGGATCTGGACGAACTAAATGAATATTGCTGGTCAAAAAGCTTAAAAAACACAGGAAAAGCAAGATCTCAATTTGTATCAAATAGGTAATCACATGAACGAAGAACATACCGAAGCAATTAAAAAGATTTTAATTCAGTGGAATCCTTTAGGGGAAAGAGCTAGCACATTTTCTGACTTGGACGAATACTATAGCGAATCAACGGATATTCTTTTTCATATCAATACTGAATTGCATTTTAAAAAATCAAATGACCCTAAACATAGAGTCAACAAAATAGTGAAAGAAGTACTAAATGAAGCTTTTGACCTTCATCTGACAGACAAGGAATGTGAAAAGCCATCGGGATTAATATTCAATCTGTTACAAAATTAAAAACACGAAAGGACACACAACAGCTATAGTACAGAGCCTAACTTACTAAACCGTTTCTCCGTACTTTAGCACCAACCTTGCATTATGGAAGATATTTACGCTGATCCAGCCATCAGGAACATTCTTATAGAATTAGCTGTTAAAAATAAAACGACTACTTACGCAAGGTTGAATGCGGAGCTATATACTGGATATGATTTTCGAGATGCTGCCGATCGAGATAGTTTTAATGAGGATGTCGAAGCAATTTCGATCGTTGAAGTAAAAAATGGTCGACCTCCGTTAAGTTCAGTAGTGGTGTATAAAAGTGGTTCAAGCAGCAAGCATGTGCTAGAAAGCCTTTATGATATATGCGAAGAGCTCTATGGTCTATCTCCAGAGACTACCAAGCCTAATTCTAAGTTTTTAAAAAGTATGCAGGCTAAATGTCATGAGTATTGGACGGTTTCGGGTAACTACAATCAATTTGGGCCGATAAAAAGGTAAAAGATTGGTACAGCTCAAACGTTAGCAACTAAACAAAAAAAAGCATGACTAATGCAAAAATCAGAGACTAAAAAAAATCCAGAATTTTTAGAATTTGTTTATGAGCTAAATGAAGGTGTAGAACTCCTAGAGGCTCTTAAATTAAGTTTGAACAGAATCGATGCCATTGATATCGCTCAATTAAATAGAATTGGATTGAAAACCTATGAAAAACATAAATGGACCATTCATAAAATTTTGCAGCATCTCATAGATTGGGAAAGAATTTGGTGTTTTAGAGCAATCATTTTTGCTCGTGGAGAAGGAACAGTTCCAGAAGAACATGACCAAGAAATTATGGGTAAATATTCGAATGCAGACGAACTGTCAATTGAACAGCTGGTAAGTGAACTTCGAATTGTGCGCCAATCAACCATAATAATGTTTGAATCTTTTAATAAAAAAATACTTGAAACAAACTGTAATTTTATCGAATACGAAATGCCTCTTTTTGCAATTGGGCTTACTATTTCTTCACATCAAATACATCATTTTAAAATAATTCAGGAAAGATATTTACCATTAGACAATTAAAAATAATACGTTTATACGAAGTCCGATTGCTAACAACCTAGTTGCAATTATCTAAGAATGAAAATACCTAAGTTAAAGGGAATAATAGACAGGAGAATCCTCATCAATTATCAGGTGGACCAGCATGTTTTGGAAAATTATTTGCCTGAGCCATTCAAACCAAAGTTGTTTAATGGAAAGGGTATTGCAGGTATTTGCTTAATCAGACTGAAAGAAATTAGGCCTAAAGGACTTCCTAAACAAATTGGAATTTCATCCGAAAACGGAGCCCATAGAATTGCTGTTGAATGGCTTGAAAACGGTGAAATAAAAGAAGGTGTTTATATTCCACGAAGAGATACATCTTCTAAATTGAACTCAATTGCAGGAGGAACAATATTTCCAGGTATTCATAATTTTGCTGAATTTTCAGTTGAAGAAGCTGAAGGAAACTACAAAGTCTCTTTTATTAGTGATGACGAAACCACTTTGTCGATTGAAGCAAAAGAGACCGATCAGTGGAATGAAGAAAGTGTCTTTAAAAGTATGGCTAGTGTTTCGGAGTTTTTCGAAAATGGTTCGGTTGGTTACTCCCCTGACAAGAATGAATTTGATGGTTTAGAACTCAAAACATACAATTGGAAAGTGTCTCTATTAGAAGTAAAGAATGTTCAATCAAGCTTTTTCGAGAACGAAAAGGTGTTTCCAAAAGGGTCAGTAAAGTTTGACAACGCTTTATTGATGAAAGATATCGAACATGAATGGATTGGATTAAAAAAAATAAAAAAAACCAATAACACTTTGTGAAAATGCATTAAAACACATTTTATAGGGACCGTTGGCAAACACGACTATAACTGTATCTTTTTAAAATCCATGATGGGAAAACTAAAATCCTCAAAATGGAAATCATATTTTGGAGCTAGGAATGGGCAATAGTTTTTTTTGTAAGTTGTCTAATTACCATGGCTCGTAACTTGAAATACACGGGTGTTGATTTCTCGCCTACTATGGGTAAAGAAGCTAATCTGATTAACAAAGCAATGATAGCTACAGAAAGTGTCATTTTTAGAGAAGCTTCAATTGAAAAACTGCCCTTTAAAGACAATAGTTTTGATAGCATTACAACCACAAACACCCTCTATTTCTGGCCTCATCCAATAAGTAATATCAGGGAGTTACTAAGAGTTCTAAAGCCGAAGGGCAAACTGCTAATTGCTTACCGCTCTAAAAGTTGGATAGATCAATTAGAAATTGCAAAATATAGATTTGAGAAATACGAAAATCAGGACGTTGAAAATCTATTACATAATAGTGGATTTAAAAATATTTCGACACAAACGATTAAAGAACCGGATTTAGAGTTTGAGGGTAAAGCCTTACAAATGGAAGGAATTTTTACCACTAGAATTAAGCTGCGATGAATCTGTATAGAAATAGCGACAATACAAATTGTACGTATTATTAATTCAAAATTATACTGCGATCAAAGACTTAGAGCCAATTTTAACATTTGTTTAAACTACGTAAACATTAAAAAAAATGTAAACTTTACTTTCTTATTATCGTATCATTCGCTTGTGAAAGTATCAATTTGGATTTCATTAATCGGTTTATTGCTTTTTTCTTCATGTGCATCAGTACATGTTTCTAACCCCGGAAAATCAATATATACCAACCATCACGGAAGATCAATTTCCAAAAGATCGGGTGATCAATCAGCTTTCGAAAAAAGGGCCGAAAGCGAGTCATCATTTAGTGAGAATCAGTTCAAAGCCGAAGAAAATCTAGCGATCAAGAAAAGAAAAAATTTCGCTGATGATATGCGGGCACTATTTTGGACTTGGATCGCCATTTCCCTTGTCACGTTGGGGTTATTTATCGCGGCTATCGTTTTTAGTTGGGGAAATCTCGCGTTAATTCCTATAGTCGTTGTAGGTAGCCTTGTTTGGTTATTAAATTTAATTATCGCAATTGCCCTAATAGTTTAAGCGGTCTATGGCAATTAGGACAAAATTCAATCCTTCATGAATGCTCATCAAACAATCTGACCTACCTTCGCAGCATGAGTACAAAAATTGCAATAATTGGAGGTGGTAATATTGGAGTTGCCTTAGCCAAGGGTTTAGTGAAATCTGGCGATTACAAAACATCAGAAATAGCGATCACTAGAAGGAGAACAGGGAAGTTGGACGAAATGGCTTTTGACGGTTATAGAGTTTCTTCAGATAACAAGGTTGCTGTTGAAGACACTAAAATTATTGTACTAGCTATTCTTCCTCAGCAATTGGACGAAGTACTAGCTGACGTAAAAGATCATATTACAGAAAAGCATTTAATTATTTCCGTTGTTTCTGGAGTGTCTACCGAAGTCATCAAAGCAAGCCTTGGAGATAACATGCAGGTAGTAAGAGCTATGCCTAATACAGCAATTTCTATTCGCGAATCAATGACCTGTATAGCCTCAAGCGCAAATTCTTCTGGCAGAATGGAAGAGGTCATCGCAATATTTGAAACCGTTGGAATAACCATGGTTATTAATGAAGATCAAATGACTTCCGCAACAGCCTTATGTGCATGTGGAATTGCATTTTTCTTAAGATCAATAAGAGCTGCATCTCAGGGAGGAACAGAAATTGAATTCCATGCCTCGGACGCTTTAAGAATGGCTGCCCAAACCGCCAAAGGTGCTGCCGCTTTATTATTGGAACACAACACCCATCCTGAAGACGAGATCGATCGAGTAACCTCTCCAAAAGGTTGTACTATTGCAGGGCTGAACCAAATGGAACATCACGGGTTTAGTTCGGCTTTCATCAAAGGAATTACAACTTCAGCAAAAAAAGCTGGTGGACTATATACAAATGAATGATCTTCAAAATAAAATCGTTTGGATAACTGGTGCCTCTTCAGGGATTGGTAAAGCAGTTGCCAACAAATACAATAGCCTAGGCGCAACGGTAATTCTTTCTAGCAGAAAAAAGAATGAATTAGAGAAGGTTCAACGTGGACTACCTCATCCAGAAAAATCTTTCGTGCTCCCACTGGACTTAACAAAGCCTGAAGAATTTGTACCGGCTACTAAACTGGTGATTGATCGATATGAGGACATTGATATTCTAATTAACAATGGCGGAATCAGTCAACGATCTCTGGCTGCAGAAACTCCAATGAATATCGATCGGGCGATAATGGAGGTTAACTATTTCGGCCATGTCGGATTGACCAAAGCGGTCTTGCCTTTTATGCAAACGCAAGAAGAATCTTACATCATTACTATAAGCAGTCTTTCTGGTAAGTTTGGATTTTTTCAAAGATCTGCCTACGCTGCGAGTAAGCACGCGTTGCAAGGTTTCTTTGAATCTCTTCGTTTAGAAGAAGAAAAAAACAACATTAAGGTGTTACTAGTTTATCCAGGGTTTGTGGATACACAAATGTCTCAAAACGCACTTAAATCTGATGGAACTTCACATGGAGAACACGATCAAAATCAAGCAGAAGGAATTACTCCCGAAACCTGTGCAGAAAAGATTGTTGCGGCCATGCTTAAAGACAAGTTGGAAGTGTTTCCTGGGGGAAAAGAAACAAAGGCAGTTACTTTAAAGCGCCTTGCTCCTAACGCATTTCACAAAATGATTAAGAAGCAAAAACCAACCTAGGTTTACGGCAATAAAATGCCCAGTCAACTAAAGTTAACTGGGCATTTTCAAGATTCTATTACTAGACCGTTCTACCAGTCATTTCCCTTATTTGTCTTTTATAACTATCATAAACAAATACGTCTTCGAGCCTCCAGAATTCTGCTTGATCAGTAACTAAAAACCTTACCAACTTCGCCATTTCCATTTTATAAGAACCAAAAGTGAACGTAGAGAGTAACATCATCAGCTGCTCTGTTCTTAGTCTTTTTCGAGGAAACGTTCTTTTCATTAGCGCCACCCTTGAGCCATCATAAGATTCTCGCTTAAGCTGTGCCAGAATATTGGCAAATTCCTGTTCTGAAATTGCATGATAATAGGATCCACCTCCATTGGTAATAACTCCACCATTATTCACAACATCTCCTAACGATTCATCATTGTTCCACTGATCATTATGATCATCCTGGTCACAATCATTATTTGCTACATCCAAACTTTCCACACGGTTTACTTTTACTCCGTGATCATGTTCATAGCTAGCAAAAACCTTAGAATCAACTGGAATATCAATAAATCCGTAGTGAATTCTCTTGTATCGTGCATATTCAGATGTACCTATCGGGTTCTCTCTCTTAGAGTAAACTTTAAGCACATGTCTACCTGCATATAAATCGAATATTTCAGCAAAGTTGGCAGCGGTTTTCACTGTTTTTTGGCCAATTACTACTTTGTATTCTTGTGAATGCCCATGTTCTAAATTAACTCTTAGAATTGACTCACCTGCGAAAGTCTGTAAGGTGAGCATTGATATAATTATTAAAGTAAAAAGTCTCATAATTTGCTCCTTTCGTATTGTGTTTTGGCGTGGACCAAAACGGGTTTATAATTGCAGTGGTAATTTCAAACCACGTGCCATGTTGTTTATGCGAAAGGAAAAAGGGGGAAAGGGAAGTTAGATTTACTACCGATAAATTATAGAGAAATTACCGTTCGTTTAAAATTCATACCGAAAGATAAAAATGGAAACAGGCGTGAAATAAGGAGGTAATTAGTCCTTTTTTCGCATGAATTTTAATGATTTGAGCATTGCATCTGGAAGTGGCTTATCCGGATCTCGTTTTTCAACGTTGAGGTAAATTCCTAGTTTTTCTAAAATCGGAATTTTATAAACTTCAATCAGTTCTATTAGCGTTCCGTCTGGGTCTTCGATGTAGGTACAATGGACTCGAGTTGAGTCACCCATACTAAGTACATCCTTTGTGTCGCAAGTAAAACCGAATCCTGCTTCATTAAGTTTTTCGCCTAGATCTGTCATGTTCCGAACATCGAAGCCAAGGTGGACAAATCCGATGTCGCCCCACATTCTGCCTTCGTACATCTTCGTTTTCTTCCGATCGGTAAGGTCCTGAACTAATTCAATATGGGTTGTTCCACTTAGTTTATTGAATCCGCCTTTATTAGGCTTAGATCTACCAAGAAGCACTCTTCTAAACTCTCTGTTTCCACCTGGAAGATCTTTCCAGTCTTCGAATACCCCTTTCTTATCATAGATTGGTTTATCATAACAAAGAATATCTGAATATAGTTTCCTGGCTGCATCAATATCTGAACAAGCAATAGTACATCCTGTGTTACCACCTAAGGGATGATTATACCCTGTATACCATTCATCAGATTCTAAAACCTGAAGAATTAGACCATCTGGATCTTGAACGAAAAAAGTTTCTTTACCGTGTGGCGTTTTCACACCTTCTGAGATGATTTTCTGGCCGTTAGATTTGAAGAATTCTAAAGCAACTTTTAAATCAGGAGTTTTATACTTCCCAATGAAAATACCTAAATCACCTAATTCAAACTTCTGATCTGCTTGAGTTGGTTCAAAGGAAGTTGGCTGAACAATTTCCATTGCCGCGCCACCTTTTAAGTTCACCACCATTGCAGCTCGCTTATTAATATTTTCCCCTTTAGTGTAAATCATCATTAAAGGTGCATTCGCTTCAGCGTTGAACAGAGGAATATTCATTCCAAAGAACTTTCGATACCACTTCCATGAAGCTTCGTGATTTGAAACTCCTATGCCTAAATGTTGTATTCCTTGAACTACTCCCGCCATCAACCTCGCTTTTTCGATTACTTCTTTATTCGCTCTACGTAAGCTCCAGTTCTCGTATCAACTTTTACTTTATCACCTTCATTAATAAATAATGGAACTCTAATTTCTGCACCAGTTTCAATTGTTGCTGGCTTATTAGCATTCGTTGCAGTATCACCTTTAACTCCCGGTTCGGTATATGTTATTTCTACTTCAATAAATTGAGGTAAATCTACAACCAACGGCATTTCCTCTTCAGCATGATATATGATATTACAAACGTCACTTTCCTTTAAAAACTCTGGCTTATCTACCATGTGTTTTTCAATAAAAACCTGATCGTATGTATCTTGATTCATGAAATGAAACCCACCTTCTTCAGCGTATAAATATTGGTAAGATCGATTTTCAATTCTGACAACATCAATTTTATGGCCGGCTGAAAAAGTATTATCTACGACTTTGCCGGTTTCAATATTTTTCAGCTTTGTTCTTACAAAAGCTGGTCCTTTCCCAGGTTTAACGTGCTGAAATTCTACAACTGTTACCAGTTTGCCATTGTGATTGATACAAAGGCCATTTTTAATATCTGAAGTGCTTGCCATGAGTGAACTGTTGGTTGGCCCAAAATTAAGACTTTACTGCGAATGCTAAAACTCTTTTAAAGAAGTTGTTAACGGTTGAACGTTCTCCTAAGTAAAGAACCTCGAAAATCGGTCGAATACAGAAGTTAAGCTGACTACTTATTCTTGCCGCTGATAACCCTTGAAATCAGTCCTTTTTCGGTAGTGAGTTCTTTTACAACTACCCCTCCAATATGAATGATGATATAGGTTAGCAAATAATAGAGAGACCATACATGTATATCCTCCATGTCATGCTCCCATTCCTCCGGACCGAACTCCATCATCATTCCAGTAAAAAGGGACCCAGTAATACACAGATAGAACAATATAAACACCCAGTATTCCACCTTCTGTTGAATTTTCAGCCCTTTACTAAACGGGTTATTAAACTTCATTACGCCTATAAACGGAAGTAAAAACCTCAATGCAAACAGACCTACTAAAACATATCCAAGGTAAATATGCCAATCCCACATGGGTGCTCTAATCTTCTTGGCCAATTTAATAGATAGATTTTCGTCTAAAGACAAATCTTTATCAGCCAGGAACTCCTGAATGATATCGGAAACATTATGTTTGTTCATCCAAGTCATTCTTAAAAAGATAGTCAAGAGTAACAAAATCATACAAATCGCGATCGACCAATGCATGATTCTAAAGATTACCGAATATTCCTTTTTATCTGTCATTTCCACTAAAAATTGAAAGCAAACCTAACTAATCCTGCTCCAATTCGGACGGTTTTTAATCATTTTCACTAACTGTTTTCTAATTCCTGCATTATCTGGATGTTCTAGCTCTGGGTCGTTTCCAATAATATTGAAAGCAGCCGTTCGCGCATGCTGTAGAATCTTTCCATCCTTTACAATATCCGCAATCTTTAAGTCCAAAATTCCACTTTGCTGCGTACCCATAACATCTCCGGGACCTCGAAGCTGTAGATCTACTTCGGCAATAACGAATCCATCGGTAGTCTCAACCATCGTTTCTATTCTCGTTTTTGCATTAGCAGATAATTTATAACTCGTCATCAATACGCAATAGGATTGATCTGCCCCTCTGCCTACTCTTCCTCGAAGCTGATGCAATTGAGAAAGTCCAAACTTTTCTGCACTTTCTATAATCATTACCGAAGCATTAGGAACGTTAACTCCTACTTCAATTACGGTTGTAGCCACCATTATTTGAGTTTCACCTTTTACAAAGCGTTGCATTTCATATTCTTTATCGGCTGCTTTCATTCTTCCGTGAACCATACTCACTTGATAATCTGGCTTCGGAAATCTTCTATTTATGCTTTCATAACCATCCATCAAGTCCTTATAATCAAGTGTTTCAGATTCTTCAATTAATGGGTAAACTATATAAATCTGGCGTCCTTTGGCTATTTCTTTTTCCAAAAACCCAAACACTTTAAGCCGGGCTGAATCATAGCGATGTTCTGTAGTAACCGGTTTTCTACCAGGAGGCAATTCATCTATTACCGAAACATCTAGATCACCGTAAAACGTCATTGCTAAAGTTCTAGGAATTGGGGTAGCGGTCATCACTAGTACGTGTGGCGGAACGGAATTTTTCTTCCAAAGTCTAGCTCGTTGGGCAACTCCGAATCGATGCTGCTCATCAATTACTGCCAACCCCAAGTTTTTAAACTTCACTTTATCCTCCAATAAAGCATGAGTCCCAATCAATAAATCTAGTTTTCCTGATTCTAAATCTTCATGAATAATCTTACGTTGAGCTGTCTTGCTTGAACCCGTTAACAAAGCCACATTGAAGTCCAACTTATCCGTATACTCAGCTATTGTGTGATAATGCTGAATGGCCAATATTTCTGTGGGCGCCATCAACGCAGCTTGGAATCCGTTATCTATTGCCATGAATATGGAGAACAGCGCAACCAACGTTTTACCTGAACCTACATCACCTTGCAACAAACGATTCATATGAACACCTGATCGTAAATCTTTTCTGATTTCCTTTAACACCTTTTTTTGTGCGCCAGTCAAATCAAAGGGTAGGTGATTATCGTAAAAGTCTTTAAAAATCACTCCCATTTCTGAGAACACATGACCTCTAGATTTCTGCTGTGTAATTTGTTTTTGCTTGGCCATCAATAACTGCAGGAAAAAAAGCTCCTCAAACTTTAGCCTTAACTGTGCCGCGTTTACTTCCCGATAATTCTTTGGAGCGTGAATTTTCATCAACGCCTGCTCCCTGCTGATTAGCTTAAATTTAGCAATCAAATTGGGCGATAAATTTTCTGGAACTTGATTCGGAACATGTGGCATCAAGGTCCGAATCACATTTTCAAACCCTTTAGAATTTAGTCCCTTAGTAGATAGCTTGTCACCCGAATGATATACTGCCTGCAGTCCGCCAGCCCCATGTTTCGCTCTTTTTAGCGGCTCGATTTCTGGATGTGCCATATTCAACTTACCAGCGAACTTGGTGGGCTTTCCAAATACGATATATTCTTCTCCAACAGTTAGAATTGGCTTCACCCACTTACTTCCTTTAAACCAAACCAATTGCATTGTTCCAGTACTGTCTTCTACATGAGCAACTAAACGTTTACTACGCTTGACTCCAATCTCCCTGAAATCCTTAAGTTTTCCCTTGATTTGAACCATTCCAAGTTCCTCCCTAACCTCAGAAATACTTAGAAACTGTGAACGATCTATATATCTAAAAGGAAAGTAGTTTAGCAAATCCCAATACGTATAGATACGGGCCTCTTGTTTGAGAACATCTGCCCTTTTCGGACCGACACCTTTGAGGTATTCTATGGAAGTTGATAATATGTTACTCACGTTATTGCTAATCTAGATTTGAAGTTATAAATTGTAAGAAGAAACTCAACCAAATTGTATAGAAACGTTTTCATAACAGGTCTTATTACCATTATTTTATCCTCTTGCGGATCTGAAGAAACGGTAATTGTAGATATCCCTGCAGTTGTTGAAGATTCAGTTGCAGTAGAGAGTTACAATAAAGGCGGTTTCATAACTGGTTTTTGGGCGAAGAAATTTAGCCTAGAAGTGGTGGCAGATGGCGATCTAAATTTTAATGTTGATTGGTCGTATATCAAAACTTACGTAGAGGACGGAGCTCCAAAATTATTTATTCAAGACCCAATGGACGGGCTAGAATACAGCATGCTATATGAAGACTCCAATTTCATAATAACCAATGACTTTATGGATTCTAGGGTTGAAAACATTGAATTTACCCCTTCAGGATTAAATCATATAGTTGATAATCGGTCTGAAGCATATATGGAAATTGATTCTGGAAGAGTGATTTATGATTATTACTTCGAGGGAATCTATAGAAATGAGAATGCGGCTGTTCCGAACAAGATAGAATTAGGGTGTAAAGGAAATGTTTTAGGCTGGGGAGATGCGTTGACTTATGAATCGCATTATAATTTTGAAAAACCCGTATTTGTGCTTCGAAATGAAACTAATCTGCTTGAAACATATTACATTCAGGACCATAAAGATGGATTTCAATTATTCGAAATCACGAACAAAAATGAACTAACACAAGCCCAAGCTGTAGTGGAGGTTGGGGAATTAAAATATACATTTATAAAAAGTTGAAGCATCTACTCATTATAACAATTGCTGTGTTACTTAGCACTGCTGGAATTGCTCAAGACGACACAAGGGTTGATGATCCTTGGGCTATTGGGTTTAACTTACATAAAATAGGCTTCAGGTCGCCTTTCTATGTGGGCCATGAAAACATTAGAGTTGGCTACTGGTTTCACCGATATCATCACGCAGGAGTTGAATTCGGAACGCTCCGTACTAATATCGTTTCTCCAATTGTAGGCCCTTATTATAGATTTCAAGCTTTAGACGGCAAGATCCATCCATTTTTTGAAGGAAGCGCGAAGATTCTTTTTACACGAACTACGGCCTTAGAAAGGGCGAGGAGCTTTGTTGGTGGAGGTTATGTTGGCGTCAACATTGAATTATCTGACAGATTCAGCATAGAAGCTGCATTTGGTAGATCCACAATTGACTGGGATCAATACATGGGTCTCAGCTATCGATTTGGAGGCTAGTTAGGTTCAATTCAAAAATTACATTTTCACGATCAATTTCAACGATACTTTCACTATTTTTAGTCAAATGGATTTATCTAAAAACAGATGTTCTTGGTGTATGAAAGATGAGCTTTACATGGCTTATCATGATCATGAATGGGGCACGCCCGTTCATGATGACAAAATTCATTTCGAATATCTCGCATTAGAAGCCGCCCAAGCGGGCTTAAGTTGGTACACTATATTAAAAAGAAAGTCAGGATATACTACCGCTTTCGTTAATTGGGATATTGATTTAATTGAGAAATTCAACGAATCAAAAGTTGAAGAATTATTGAAATTTGAAGGAATCATTCGAAATCGGAAAAAAATTGAAGCTGTCATTCACAATGTTTCTCCGTTCAAAACGATTCAAAAAGAATTCGGGAGTTTTGACCATTACATTTGGGGTTTCGTTGATGGTAAACCCATCGTTAATAATATTGAGTCGCTTGGCGATTACCCTGCAACAACTCCATTGTCAGATGTAATAAGTAAGGATCTTAAGAAGCGGGGATTTAAATTTATAGGTGCCACAACCACTTACGCATATATGCAGGCTATTGGCTTAATTAATGATCACATGAACGATTGTTGGAAAAAGTGAAGTGGCTATTATTTATATTGATGCTGCCCCTCGTTGGTTATTCTCAACATGAGGATTCCGTGGTTACTAGGACCTTAGATAAGCCATTTGAAGGTCAAAATTACTACGTAGACAATCCTTTTGGCGGTCCAGATATCGGCAATTGCATTAAAGCAATCAGAATAAACGGTGAGGAGGTAAAATGCGATTTAACTTTAAATAAAGTCACTATCGAGCTCCATAAATTTAAGTTTGAAATAGGTGATCAGATAAAAATTGAGATAGATCATCATTTTGAATGTTTCCCTAAAATCGTATTTATTGATCCACCATATGTAACCCCGGTTATCACCTCAGCTTCTTGTACTGACAGTATGCTTAATTGGACGATCGAGAATCAATATATGGTAGATAAAATAGTAATTGAAGAATTTCAATGGGGTTCATGGGAGATGGTCGGACCAGCTCCTGCATGGGACAATAAGCTAAATCTAAATTTCTCAAAACTGTTTACTGGCTGGAATAAATTTAGAATTAAAGTCTTGGCTCGTAATGGCGATGAAATAATAAGCAAGAACATAGAAATAGAGATTTCACGTCCACTAGCCACTTTTACTACCAAAGATTTTGAGGGAATCCGTTCAATTACATTTTCTCGAGCCGTTCATTTTAAAATCACAGATCTTAAAGGAAAATTCATCAGCTCAGGTTTCGGAAAAAACGTGATTCTAGAACTTTCAAAATCTCGAAAAATCTATTTTGACAATCAAGAAACCGAATTTCTTAAGAAATAAATTATTTTTAAATGCAAAAAAATGGTCCAACTCTGTTGAGATGGACCATACTAATTTGAATAAGATATTTTTTTATATGCTTTGTGATCCTAGAAATACAATTGGGTTCTCTATGTACTCTTTCAAAGTCTTTAAGAAAGCCGAACCAACCGCACCATCAACAACTCGATGATCGCAAGACAATGTTAATTTCATGGTGTTACCAATTACGATTTGACCATTCTTAACTACTGGTTTTTCGGCAATACCCCCAACAGCGAGTATGCATGAATTAGGAGGGTTAATGATTGCTGTAAATTCTTCAATCCCAAACATACCTAAGTTTGAAATTGTGAAAGTACTACCTTCCATTTCGTCTGGCTGCAGCTTCTTATCTCTCGCTCTTCCAGCAAAATCTTTTACTTCTGTTCCGATTTGAGTTAACGATTTACCATCCGTGAATTTCACCACAGGAACCAACAAACCTTCATCTACTGCCACGGCAACCCCTACATGAACATGATCATTATATCTAATACGATCTTCTAACCAAGAAGAGTTCACTTTTGGATGCTTCTTCAATGAAGCAGCAGAAGCTTTCACAATTAAATCGTTGAATGATACTTTAGCTGGAGCTATGCTTGTATTAATTGATTTTCTCGCAGCGATTGCATTATCCATGTCTAATTCGATAGTTAGGTAGAAGTGAGGAGCGGTAAATTTACTTCCTCCTAATGCTCTTGCAATTGCCTTTCTCATCTGAGAAACAGGCTCCTCACTAAAACTCTCAGTTCCAACGAAAGTTGACGCACCCCCTTGATAATTATCGATGTCTCTTTTTATTATTCTTCCACCTTCTCCAGATCCTTGAATGAACGCGAGGTTAATCCCTCTTTCTTCAGCAAGACGCTTAGCAAGTGGTGAAGCTATAACTTTCCCACTCGAAGCAGGAGGTGCCGGTGAGGCCGTTTTCACTACCGAAGTAGTAGCAATTGGAGCAGCATTTGCGGCAACAGGAGCCGGAATTGGAATTGGACTAGGAGTCGCAACTTCTTTTTTCGGTTCTTCAGCGGCTTCGGCCGTTGCATTTTTAGCTTCTTCCGCAAGAATTTTCTTTACGTCTTCCCCTTTATCGCCAATGATCGCAAGAATATCATTTACAGGTGCAGCGCCCCCTTTATCGATTCCAATATGCAAAAGGACTCCATCATAAAACGATTCAAATTCCATCGTTGCTTTGTCTGTTTCAATCTCAGCCAAAAGCTCTCCAGATGAAACTTCATCACCAACTTTTTTGTGCCATTCTGCAACCACACCTTCAACCATGGTGTCGCTCAACTTCGGCATTCTAACTATCTCCGCCATCTGATTCTATTCTATAATAAATGGATACTCGTCTGAGTAAATATCATTGTAAAGTTCATCTGCAGTTACGTCAGTACCGTTTTCGGCATATTCTACTGACTCGTCAATTACTGCTTTCACTCTAGCTTGAATTTTTTCAAGTTCTGCCTTTGAAGCAAACTTATTTTTAACAATTGTCTCCAAAACCTTTTCAATTGGGTCCTGCTTTTTGTAGTCCTCTACCTCTTGTTTGGTACGATACTTTTGAGGATCAGACATCGAATGTCCTTTATAACGATAAGTTCGAATATCAAGCAACGTTGGTCCATCACCTTTTCTTGCTCTATCTGCAGCTTCTGCAATTGCATCATGCACATCTTCAACACTCATTCCATCCACAGCAAATGAAGGCATGTGATAAGATTTACCCATTTCAGACATGTTCAACACGTTCGTTGTTCTTTCAACGGATGTTCCCATTGCATAATTATTATTCTCAATAATAAATACACAAGGCAATTTCCAAGTCATGGCCATGTTAAACGTTTCGTGCAGTGCACCCTGTCTAGCAGCTCCATCTCCGAAAGACGTAAAACAAACATTTCCAGTCTTTTTATACTTTTCAGCAAATGCGATTCCTGCTCCCATAGGGATTTGAGCTCCAACAATTCCATGTCCGCCAAGAAGTCCAACTTCCTTTTTAAACATGTGCATAGAACCACCTTTTCCGTTGGTCATTCCTTCTTGCTTCCCATAAAGTTCTGCCATCATTTCTTTTGGATGAACTCCAAGAGCGATTGGATGCGCATGATCTCTGTAAGCAGTAATGTGTTTATCTCCTTTGATTGCGGCAGATGCAGTTCCAGCAACAACAGCTTCCTGACCAATGTATAAATGGCAGAAGCCACCGAATTTTTGCTGGATATAAAGCATCCCAACTTTCTCCTCAATCTTTCTCATCACAAGCATATCCTCATACCATTTCAGGTACTGCGCTTTAGAAAACTTTAATTTCCCGGAAGCCCCTTTTTTGCTTGTTTTACTTTTAGCCGATGTTGTAGCCATAATACCTTGTTGTTTATTGAACGCAAATATAGTGTCTAAACTCTAAATTTAGTGATTAAAACTAACCCTTTTTTAACCCTGTTTCGTTAAAAGTAAAAGGGAGAAGATCTGCAATTGCATGCATCACTCGGACTTCGCCAGATTCTCCCATCATAATTACTCTTATTGGTTGATCTTGTTTGGATTCATATTCGTACATGGCTTGTCTACATGAACCGCATGGACTAACCGGATAATCCACTTTGAACTCAGTAGTACTTGCCGTAACAGCAACTGATATGATCTTTTCATTGGGATAATGAGTACCAGCATAATAAAATGCGGTTCTTTCTGCGCAGATCCCCGATGGGTAGGCTACATTTTCTTGATTAGTTCCTAACACAATTTCGCCATTTTCCAAGGCAATGGCCGCACCAACCATAAATTTCGAATAAGGGGCATAAGCCTGCTTTGAAATCTTAACAGCTTGCTCCATCAACTCACGATCCGATGTCTTCAAATCTGCAATACTGTCGTAAATTTCAATCTCAATCTTTCTTGTCTCCTGTCTTTTCATAGCCACTTTATTAACCCCAAATGTAGTTATTCAATTAAAATCGCAAGTTTCTAGCTTTTATAACGTCAAATTGTAGTTACTTTTAACCGTTGTAATTCACAAAGAATCTAAATTTAGGGTATTCAGTCACTAAGCGATTATTTAGAATGCAGACCATATGAGACAGGAGTTATTAAATGCAATTGATAAGTTTCAGCCTATTTCCTTAGCGGAAATGGACGAGGTGAAATTATTAAATAGAACGGACACTAAGTTTGTTTTTACAGTTGCGGAATTAGCTCAACTTTTAACGGAATCGGCAGGTGACTATAAGGTCCTCACGATAAAAGATAAAAGGTTTAGCAATTATAAAACTTTGTACTTTGACACTCCGGATTATGACTTTTTCACTAGACATCATAACGGTAAAGAAAACCGATTTAAGGTCAGAATGCGAAAGTATCTAGAAAGTGATTTGTGCTTTATAGAAGTTAAGAATAAGAAGAAAGGACGCACGGTCAAATCCAGGATTAAAATTCCAGACTTTGAAGAAGTATTCGGAGAAAAGAATCAAGCATTTGTCGATAAAGTTTTAGGACAACCAACCACTTTGATTCCAGCAATTTGGAACTCCTTTTCTAGAATTACGTTAGTGAACCAAGAACTGAAGGAGCGTTTAACTATCGATACAATGCTAAGTTTTGAACGTGGCGATACTGAAAAAGTGCTTTCTGAAATAGTGATAGCGGAGGTGAAGCAAGAGAATGTGAGTAGAAACACTCCTTTGGTGTCTAAATTCAAAGAAAGACAAATAAGACCATCAGGAATGAGTAAGTATTGCATAGGCTGCGTACTTTTGGATAAAGACTTGAAATACAACAATTTCAAAGAGAAGATTTTAATGATTGAAAAATTAAGTGCATAATGGATATATTACTTGAAATAGGAAATTGGTTTTCGGACTTTTTCGTTCAAACAGGAAATGAGATTTTAGAGAGTCTTGAAAAGGAAGGCGGAGCTGTGCAAAACCTTGGCAAGTCAATTAAGGACATTGCCAAAGAAGGACAAACCCCAGATGAAACAAAAACATGGTTAGGACTTCAATTATTCGATAAAGATTTTTGGAAATTAATTTTCAGATTCTTCATGAACTTTGCAATTTTATTCGTGATTATAAGAATGATCTATTACCCTATTTCAAAAAGGAAGGATTACTTGTTTTCGTACTTTTTGTTGAGCATGATCATCTTCACGATCTGTTTCACTTTGAAGAAATTTGAACTTGGAATGGGAATGGCCCTAGGCCTATTCGCCATATTTGGAATAATTAGGTACCGTACAGACCCTATTCCAATTAAAGAGATGACGTACTTGTTCATCGTGATTGGAGTCTCTGTGATTAATGCTTTGGCTAATAACAAAATGAGTTACGCAGAATTAGCATTTGTGAACTTAGCAATAGTAGTCGTTACATTTAGTTTAGAACGTGTCTGGCTTTTAAAACACGAGTCTAGAAAAGCCATTATATATGAAAAGATTGATCTAATAAAGCCAGATAAGGCAGCCGAACTAAGAGCAGATTTAGAAGCTCGTACAGGGTTAAAAATTAATCGAATTCAAATAGGTAAGATTGACTTCCTTAGAGATACAGCTCAAGTGTTTGTTTACTTTTACGAGAATGAGCAATCAGGAGATTTTATAGATGAGGGCATATCCAATTCTAATTAGACGCTAGAAACAAGATTAAACAAAAAAGGCCCTTCGATTATCGAAAGGCCTTTTTTAATGCTTGTAATTTCGCTTAGCTAGCCGTTTCTGACTCACCGCCATTCGCTCCACCAAAATTGAACTTCAATGTAAACCTTAATGTCTTAGCTAAAGGATGGTTCTGAGAAGTAGGGATTAGATAGGATAAATCAATCTCTAAAGTTTTATACTTCATACCTGCACCAACAGCAGCATATTGTCTGTTTCCTTTTGTATAGTGCTCATAAAAGAAACCAGCTCTTAGCGCAAAACGGTGTGCGTACCAGTACTCAATTCCAGCAGCAATATTGATTTCTCTTAACTCTTCTTTGAAAACTCCGATCTGCTGTAAATCTCCGCTATTGTCATAATATGCACCTGGCGCATCCGAAAAAGATCCGAAAATTCCAGAAGCAACACCTACATTAGGATCTCTTCCAGATTCAATTACAAACTCTCCGTCACTACCAACAACTGTGTTACCACTTGCATCTTTCTGATACAAAGGCAACGTTGGCACTAACAATTTGTTTAAATCCATACTCACCGTGAATAAATTGTTGTCGTCAATTTCAATATCCAAAGCTGAACCGATTCGTAAGTTGGTCGGGATGAAGTCTCTCACTTTTGTTGAAGTGTAAGACATTTTAGCACCAATATTAGATACATTAAATCCTACGGCAACGTGCGCCTTCTTCTCTCCTAAATCGAACTGTTTACTTCTCCAAAATCCAGTAATGTCTGCTGCAACACTTTGCCCTGGTTTCGTGTCTCCTCCGCCTTGAGTAGTTGTACCACCTGTTAAATTAGAATAGACATATCTAATTGCAACACCACCAGAAAAATTTTCGGAAAGCATTCTTGTATAACCTACATCTAGTGCAAATTCATTTGGCTTAAAATTTCTAATCACATTACCTACATTGTCTGTGAACGTAATGTCTCCAAGAGAAAAATATCTCAATGAACCTGCAATTGCTTGATTTCTTCCTATTGTTTTATATCCAGATAGATATGCAAGATTAATGTCCGGGACTAGTTGTTTTAGCCAAGGTGAATATCCTAAAGACATTCCGAACTCTTCCTTATTACCCCCTCTTTCTTTTACGTAATCCTTGTGATTGATCCATGCCAATTTAGAAAGGTTCCAATGGGTTGAATTAGCGTCTGGCGAAAGTGCAGCTCCTATATCTCCCATTGCACCGGATCTAGAATCTGGTGCAATCAATAAAAACGGCACGGCCGTAGTAATTGTATTCAATTGCAGCGAAAAGTCCTGTCCGTCCTTATTCGTGTTTTGCGACCAGCTGCTAAAAACGAGCGTGGTTGCCAAAAATCCTAATCCAAGTTGTTTTATCATGTCTATAAAAAAATAGCTAACAAATATACGGAAATGTAGCTGATTTATTGTGTTACTTCAAAATTACTAAGCGCTCAAACTTCTCAGCCTTGGCTCCGTTGTCGGTATTTACCTTTACTCGATAGAAATAAGTGCCTCTTGCAAGTCTATCACCAAATTCATCTGTACCGTTCCAAGTTATACCACTAATACGAAATCCTTGGGTATGAAGGCTCTCATTAATCGTTTTCACCAACCTCCCAGAAACAGTAAAAATCTGGACCTGAACATCAACAGAATTGCATACTTGATTATGTTCTAACATAAATTCAGTACTGGTGGTAAATGGGTTTGGGTAATTTAATACATGATCTAATGCCATCTCAGCAGAAGAGGCTACTACAAATTCTGTCTGAACGATATTTGAGTTATTGTAAACATCCCAAGCTTTCAGTTCTAATGTATGCACACCTTCGCTTAAATCATCATATTTATATGCTACTGAACCTTTTTGATAGGTGTTCAGGTCTGCTTCGTACTGATCATTAAGAACGATAGCATTTGCCGTATTCCCATCTAAAGTTGCAGTCAAATCGTGGCCTATAGAATTCCCAGTAGTATTAACCCCATTAGAATCAGAGATATATGCAACTAATGTTGGTGACTCATCAGTTAAACCACCGTACACAAAATTTGAATCGTTCATGTATAAGTCAATCGTTGGTCCAACTACATCTGTAATTGCAGTAGGATTTGTTCCTCCTATCGTCAAGCTATCGCTATAGCCTTTCGCATCAATAACTCCATTATCCGCATAGAAACTTAATTTGCCTTTACCATATTGGAGGTTAATGTCTTTGGGAGCTACGAACGTAAAGCTGAATAACCCATTAACAACAGTGGCCTTTCCTTTATACAGGGTACTGTTTTGTTCATTAAATGTTTTAATTCCACTAGTCGCATTATTCGCTAAAGTTGAAAACTGCTGATACTTGTCAAAAACAGTTAGGTACACTACTCCATTATAAGAGGTAGCTATAGCCCCCGCTAAATTTTCAATGTGGCCTTCAATTTTTATTTTACTTAAAGCATGGAGGGTATCAATTGCAGAAGTTATAGAAACGTCATTTATTTCATCTGTTACAATTTCATATTCTGGCAAAGCCAATCTTAATGCTGGATCTCCTAACAATCCAAATTTTCTTCCGTTTTCAGAAGCTCCTGTCGATGCGTATGCATTCTTTGTGCCAACGTAAATACTTCCTAAAGTTTGAGGTGCACCGTTGGCATCCATCTTAAATACCGTGTCATAGAATTTTTTGTTCATCGTTAGATTTGGACCTGCGAACACAAGTCTCCAAGTAGTAAACATCCCTATTGCACCACCATCGGGATTTAACACTAATAACTCTCCTGCTGAGGTTCTATTAGGATCATCAAATCGACTAAACTCACAGGTGGCTGTCATAAATATGGGGAGTTTATTCGCGTTGGTCCACTGATTAATCATGTTGAGATCTAAGAATCGTTCTTCCGCCCAGCCTACTTCGCCACCGTGCCCAATGTAATTAACTGCCATGACTCCTTCTTCAACTTTGTCTTTAATCTCATCGTATACATCATAGTAACGTTCTCCTCCGGGAGTCGACTCTTGTACATACGAATCACTGTGTACTTTATTGATATTCATCCATGGATAATCAACTTCAATTTGATCTGCTACTTCTTCCGTGTGTGTCATGTAAGCTCCACCGTCTTCATCGTCAGAGATCATTATTAATTTATTTTTCCAATCACCAAAATTTGAAGATTCATCGGTTGTACAACTAGCCCCAGTAATTGAAAAGGAAGCTGATTTCTCTGCGTACCTTCTTATTTTATTAACCACGTTTTTCGCTTCTGCTGTGGTAGTTATAGGCAACCTTCCTACTGACATATCCAATAAATCCGATGCAGCAAAAGCCGCATTATCATCTAGAACTACAAAATAATCATCGGAAGTGAAAGTGCCTGTTTTAGTGACATGAGAAAGGCTTTGATAAGTTGGAAGACCGTTTTCGAAGGAATTAATCTTTCCTTTATTATCGTACGATCCATCTCCAAACAATAAAAGATGTTTTGGAATTAATGTTGGATCGGTTCCGGCACGTTCGTAGAACATTCTTAAAAAGTGTCGTATAGAAGTTACGTCTCTCATGCCTGAAGAAAACTCATGATAAATTTGTTCCGGAGTTACCACATGAACAGTTAATCCTTCATCCTGGTGAAATGAAGCCAAGTCATTTGCTTCATTTAATAACAAACTTGGTGAAACGATAATCAAGTCTGCGTAACCTAATCCGTGCAAATTTTGATTTGGAATTCTACCGTGTGCAACTGGATTGGTTCCAGACGTGGACGTTAAGGCAACAAATTTTCTCAACGAATCAACATCCATCACAAACGATTTAGTCGACCCTGCATCTGTATAGTTAATACTGGATACATCATGATGAGCTGATACGTCCCAAATATCGGAAACATTATTTGCACCGATCAACTGAAAATCTGCAACGTTCCCAGCTCCCATAGAATTTATATCCTGAAAGATTAACGAAGTACCGACTCCAGTCATATCTAAGTTTCTTCTAACATTTACATTAATCTCATCCAAATATCCCTCAGCACTTAAAGATCCAGCATCATCATAACTGATATTAACTGTTACTAAAGAAGGAGCATTATCATAATACAATGTTGATGATCCTAATTTCGCATAGGTATATTGTAACCCCGCTACACTTCCTAAGGACACTGTTCCGGATGCTCCAGAAGTTGTTATAGTAAATGTGTTTGATATTGCTGACTTGTTGGCCACCTTCGTCACCACTTTAATCGAATCAGTAGTAATATTAGGAAAGTTAAAAGAGTAGATATATGCATTCAATACAGAGCTATATGTATCTCCATACCATTCTTGTCCAGATTCCCAGAAATTAAAAGTCTCTTTTTCGTGGTATTTATAGTCATTAAACGTAGTTACCGTTTGATTGGGCACATTAATCGATTGAGCTTGACTGTTAATTCGTTTGGCTACGTCTACCGGATCTATACTTATATAATAGAAGCTAGAATCGCAGTAATAATTATAATCATGGATTAGCTCATTACCTGATTGTCTTATCTTATGAGGACCATTTCCGTAAAAAAGAATATAATCCGAGGCATCAAATGAGCCATCCGCTTCATTCCCTACAAATGAAATCGCATTTTTAGTCAAATCATCATATCTAAATGAAGCATTTGACTCAGGAAGAAGACCTGCACCGTTCCCATAAACGTTAATACTTGTAGGGTCAACATTATCAATGTCAACCCCAAGATTTGCGAGAAAATTATAATCCAGTTTGTAAACGCCATCGCTGGTAACTCCAATCTTGTACCATTCTCCTGTGGCCAAAACTGAATTCGTAACAAAGGCTTTTGAAGATTTCTTAACAGGAGGAGCCATGTTGTAATCAACGTTTAATGAAAACCCAACAACTTTTTTAAGTTGGCCACCAACATTTACAATTGGATTAAATGAATAAACATAATAGGCTTCCATTCTTTGACTAGCATTCTTAAATTGAATGAACGGAGAAGCTGGTAAAGAATTTGACTTTGCTCCAATTATTGCTTTTTCAGACTCA
>JBLIOB010000019.1:0-27044 GCA_047639575.1 Parvicellaceae bacterium | reverse complement strand
TAGCGCGGTTTGCAGAAACAACCCCACTTGAATTCGAACAGGCGGCAAAAAAATTGCTAAATAATGGAATGAAAAAATTAATCCTTGACCTAAGAGGTAATGGAGGAGGATACTTGCACGCAGCAGTGGAATTGGCAGATCAATTTTTGAAAAATGGAAAAATGATCGTCTATACAGAAGGTAGGTATAACGGCAGAATGGACTATTTCGCTACGAATCGAGGCAGATTGGAAGCGGTAGACGTGGCCGTTTTGATTGACGCAAATACAGCATCGGCTAGTGAGATTGTTGCTGGCGCAATACAGGATAATGATCTTGGAATTGTACTCGGCAGAAGGTCGTATGGCAAAGGTCTTGTTCAAGAACCTATTCCTTTATCTGATGGATCTGCAATGCGCTTGACAATTGCGCGTTACTATACTCCTACTGGAAGATGCATTCAGAAACCGTACGGTGATGGAATTGACTACGGTGCTGAATACGCTAATCGATATGAGAATGGTGAGTTCTATGGAATAGATAGTGTGGCTATGGAAGAGTTAGAAAAATTCTCTACACCAAAAGGTCGCATCGTTTATGGTGGTGGGGGGATTTTCCCAGATTTATTTATTCCTTTAGATACAGCTGGGGCTTCCGCATACTTAACGGATTTAGCTTTTACCCCATCGTTTACAGAATTTTCTTTTGAATACGTGGATGCAAATCGAATGAAGCTCGCTGGCTATCGCAATGCGAAAGATTTTGATGAAAGATTTGAAATCACTGAGGAGATGTATCAAGATTTTATCACGTTTGCAAGTGAAGCTCATGAAGTAGAACCAGATAAATACGGCATCACTGCTTCAGCTTCTAGGATCAAAACTCGTTTGAAAGCGCATATCGCACAGAACGCATGGCAAGAAAGTGGCTGGTTTACTGTTTTTATTGCCAAAGACAAAGAAGTCACCAGAGCCATAGGAGAATTGGATAAACGTTAAACGGAAATTTCTAAGGTGTCATCTTCGGGAGCAAGCGAATCTGAAATATCATCTCCGAAGTCCATATCGTCAAACATTGGATCATTAAACTGGTCATTTAATATGTTCACGTCCGATGTGTCCGTTGTATTTGAAGAATCTTCACTAAACTGAATTTCGATATTTTCTGGCACAGGTGCAGCCCTTAAAGCAAACCACATTATTACTATTGCAATAATAAGCAGGACAAAGAATACTCCGAAAATGATCAGAATTATTTTAAGTGCTTTCTTTCCTTTTGAGGGTTTTGATTCTTGTTCTTCGTTAGCTTGATCTGGTTCATTCATATTTCTAAATCTATCACAATTTGTACCAAAAACAAAAAAGCCTCTTTACTAGAAGTAAAGAGGCTCTCAATGTTTTCTAAGAAGTCTAATCTTCTATAGGCTCATCAACTTCAACTTCGTCAATACCATTTGCCATTTTTGCATTCAAAGAATCAACAGCAACTTGAAGAGAATCAGTGAATTCACCGATACCTTCCTCTAGTCCTTCAATTCCTTCTTTTACGATGCTTCCAAAAAGTCCACCTAATCCACCAGCGCTTTCTTCGCTAGTCTCATCTGTAGTCTCGTCAGTAGTCTCAACTGAATCAGTATGATCTTCAACAGTTACTCCTCCACAAGATGTCATTGCAAACGATCCGGCTGCAACAATCATCGATAATACTATTACTTTTTTCATGATTTTAGTTTTCAATCCGGGCATAACATCCACAGGATTTGGTTTTTATAAGTGGTAAAAATAAAAAAAAGGGACAACTTACAACGAAGTGTCCCTTTTTAATGTTTTACAAACTATTAAGCTTAGTGCTCAGTAGTTTCCGTTGGCTCTTCAGCTGGAACTTCGTCCATAGCAGCAGTAGTATCAACATCAGCTGGTACTTCATCAACTACAGGCGCTTCTTCAGGAACTGCCATTTCTTCATTCGCTGCATCAACTGCTTCGTTCATGCCTTCTGTTACTGCATCAGCCCAAGAGCTTGCTGCTTCTTCACCACCACCACAAGATGTCATAGCGAAAGTTGTAGCTGCTGCAATCATTACAAGTGTTACTAACTTTTTCATTTTTACTAGTTTTATTGATTTACGTAAATAAGTGCGCAAAAATACGCAATTTTTAGCGTTTGAAGAATTAATGTTGCACAATTCTTCCTTTGTCGACAGTTTATACCAAATCATAGAGGATATTCTGAATCAATTATTAACTTTAAATCATTCTAAATAATAATCATTAAAACATTAATAAATGGCATTTGAATTACCAAATCTTCCATACGCTCACGATGCATTGGAACCACATATCGATACTAAAACCATGGAAATTCATCATGGGAAGCATCACAATGGTTATACCAGTAAATTGAATGCTGCGATTGATGGAACTGATCTTTCGGGAAAATCTATCAATGATATTTTGACCGGAATGGACATGAACAACGGTGCAGTAAGAAACAATGGCGGTGGATATTTTAACCATTGTATGTTCTGGGAAGTAATGTCTCCGAACGGAGGTGGCGCCCCAAGTGGCGAACTTGGCGATGCAATAAATGCAGCTTATGGATCTTTTGAAGGCTTTAAAGAGGCATTCTCTAAAGCAGCTGCAACTAGATTTGGATCTGGCTGGGCTTGGCTATGCGTTAAACCTGGTGGAGCGGTTGAAGTATGTTCTACTCCTAATCAAGACAATCCATTAATGCCTGGAGTTGGCTGTGGTGGACACCCTATAATGGGAATTGATGTTTGGGAACACGCCTACTACTTAAACTACCAAAATAGAAGACCTGATTATATCAACGCGTTCTTTAACGTTGTTAATTGGGATAAGGTGAGCGATAATTATGCTGCCAACAAATAATTGAATAAAACTTTTAAGAAATAGCCTGTTTGCCATTGGTAGACTGGCTATTTTTGTTTTATGAGGTTTGTTTTTCTATTCGGATTGTTTTTGATTAATGCAAGTTTACTTGCACAGTCAGACGCATCAAGAACCTCTTGCTCAAAGCAATTTCAATCCTCAGAAATAAATCTATCTGTTGAAAATTCCGAAAACAAACCTGCGCCTAAAACAAAACGGGCTAAAAAGAAAAAAAGGAAGCGAACCCGTTTTAGAAGAGGGGTTGCTGCATTACTTGCTTTGTTTCTAGGTCCATTCGGTGTTCATCGATTATATCTAGGAACTGGAGATTTTGTTCCAATCTTTTATACGCTCACACTTGGGGGCTTGATGATCTTGCCACTAGTTGATATGTTTGTGATGTTATTCTCGAAGAAATTTGATCAGTATATTGGAAACAAGTCAGTGATTATGTGGTAAAACAAAGAGACTGATTACTTTTTAAAGAACGATCAAAAACTCTCGACAACTCAAAACGTTTTACTTCTGGATAGTAATTGCTGTGGATTTATCAATGAACGGGTAAATCTCATTTATGTCATTCGTAGATAAGGATATACAGCCTGCGGTCCAATCAGTCTTATTTGAAATTATTCCGTCCATCCCTTTCGGCACGCCATGAATACCTACCTCTCCTCCTATTGTAGCTCCATTTGGTAATTCCCCATTTGCCACAGATGCATTAAATTTATTCCAGCTATTTGGTGTTGGATAATTGATCCAAATAAACTTAGACCATTTGGCATGGGGATATTTATCTACTATACTAAAGGTTCCTTCTGGCGTGCATCCGTCACCTTCAATCCTCTTGTCATCAATTGGGTTAAAGCCCAACACAACTGAATATGACTTCAAGATTTTTGCACCATGTTTCATGGTTAGCGTTCTATCTGATTTATCAACAAATACACTTAGGCTTTCACCAGATAAAGACAGAGAATCGATAATTTTAGATAGAGAAACAGCCTGAGCAATTTCGGTTAATTCAACATCATTAGAAACTTCCTTGCATTGAATTAAAAAGCAACTAAAGATGACAATTATAAAAGTAAGTCGTTTGCTGAGGAAGGCTTTACTCACAAGATTATTCTACGGTAACCGATTTTGCCAAGTTTCTAGGCTGATCAACGTTGCACCCTCTCATTACCGCAATATGATAAGAAAGAAGTTGGAACGGAATGGTTGCCAGAAGTGGAACCAAAGCATCATCCGTAGGTGGAATCCAAATCACATGGTCCGCCAATCCTTTTACTGTGGTGTCACCTTTTGTTACAACGGCAACAACAATTCCTTTTCGCGCTTTCACTTCCTGAATGTTGCTTACCACTTTTTCATATGACGCATCCTTAGTAGCAACAACGAATACAGGCATGTCTTCATCAATTAACGCAATTGGGCCATGCTTCATCTCTGCTGCAGGATACCCTTCAGCGTGTATGTATGATATTTCCTTGAGTTTTAAAGCTCCCTCAAGCGCAACGGGGAAATTATACCCTCTACCCAAATACAATGCGTTAGAACAGTCCTTATAGATTTCTGCAATGTGTTGAATCAACGCATCTGACTCTAATGCTATTTCAACTTTTTCCGGAATAGATTCAAGCTCTACCAGTAGTCTGCTGTATCTAGCTGGGTCAATTGTGCCTTTATGTTTTCCAAGTAGCAGAGCCATTTGGGTAAGTACGGTAACTTGAGCTGTAAATGCTTTTGTGGATGCTACGCCAATTTCTGGCCCAGCATGCGTATACGAGCCAGCATGGGTCTCTCGAGAAATAGTAGAACCAACAACGTTACATATTCCAATAATCGTAGCCCCTGCATTTTTAGCTAGCTTAATTGCAGCCAAAGTATCTGCGGTTTCTCCTGATTGTGAAACCGCTATAACAACGTCTTTTTTCCCAATAATTGGGTTTCGATATCTAAACTCAGAAGCATATTCAACTTCAACTGGAATTCTTGCTAAATCTTCAAAAAGGTATTCTCCTACTAACCCGGCATGCCAGGAAGTTCCACAGGCTACAATGATAATTCGATCGGCCTCAGCCATCTTTTCAACGTAATCCTTTATTCCACCAAGAACAACGCTTCCCTTTTTCGAAGAAAGTCGCCCTCTCATGCAATCCCGAATCGATCTAGGCTGCTCGTAAATTTCTTTTAACATGAAATGGTCATATCCGCCTTTTTCAAGTGCTTCAAGTTGCATTTCTAGTTCTTGGATATAAGGTGTTTTCTCCTCATTCTTAATCGTCTTTAGCTTCAACCCACTATCTAAACTAATTCTTGCAATCTCGCCATCTTCGAGATAAACAACATTTTTAGTGTATTCAACTATCGGTGTGGCGTCAGAAGCGAAGTAATATTCATCTTCACCTAACCCTATAACCAATGGACTAGAGTTCTTAGCTGCTATCACTTCTCTTGGATTAGTCTTATCGATAATGACAATTGCATAAGCTCCATGCACTTCATTCAATGCAATCCTAACTGCATCGTATAACTCACCTTTTTCTTGCTTATGAATTTCTTCAATGAAATGAACTAATACTTCTGTATCCGTATCACTTTCAAACTTATGCCCTCTTGCAATTAGGTTTTCCTTTATTACATCATAGTTTTCTATGATACCGTTATGGATCAGCGTGATGTTTCCATCTCCAGAAATATGAGGATGCGCATTTACATCGTTCGGTTGTCCATGAGTAGCCCATCTAGTATGACCGATTCCAATATTTCCCGAGGTGTCTTGACTGCCGATATGTTCTTCTAAATCAGCAACTTTTCCTTTGCATTTATACAATGAAAGTTCATCTTGGTTCAATAGTGCAACTCCAGCACTATCATATCCACGATATTCAAGCCTTTTGAGCCCCTTAATTAATATTGGGTAAGCATCTTTACTTCCGATATATCCTACTATTCCACACATCTTAAAAAATCTTTGTATCTACTTACAATTTAGTGTAAGTAATAATAAGTTCCATCTTCTTTCTGTTAGAACTGCTTGTTCCATTGATCACTGCTCTTTTAGCACTGATCATTGCTGAAGATGAAAGTAGAAATAATCCGTTGTTTGAAACCGAACCGCCTAAAACGTTATTAACATGCTTTGCGATATTAATTCGGTATTCACTTTCGGATACATCAATAAGGCCACCGTGAATGGTTTCACCTTCGAAAAAGTCGTCTATAAAATAAGTTTCTCCGTCATCATCAATGCCGAGCACTAACAATGCGTCTTGAGCAGTGTAAGGATCCCCTGAGAAATAATCAAAAGGAAGTACTAATTCTGCTTGATTCACTACAATTGAATCTGGAAGGGAGCTTAAAAATGGAAATTCAATTTTAGATTTAACCCCAGACATTGTTTGAACATAAACCGTATTTATTCCTTCTGTACTATCTAATATTTGTGTTGCAATCGGAGTACCTGTATAATCATGAGAACTAACAGTAAACCTTGCGCTACTCGAATTTATGTTGAAATCAAATTTCAACGTATCCTCTTCGCCAGCAAACGTATATCTGTAGTACATAGATAGTTTACTGTTGGTATTTAATAAGTCCACTTCTAGGATTGCCCCTTCACCAGTAGCTTGTCCTGAATTATTAACCTTGATGTACAGTCCTTTAAACCAAGCTACAAATGCATCATTATCGGCTAAATTAACTCCTCCAGATTCTGCAACAATTGCATCACCTAAGGTGTTATCAATTTTTATTTTCAAAATAGGATCTACTTCTGCACCTTCAATACTACCATTATTTAAAGGGTCTGGGGTTATTACACCCTCTCCTATTCCAACCAAGTCAACACCTGCGTTGGTCAATACCTTATTCGAATAATAATTTGAATCTATAAAGAAATCTTCCGTGACTTGATATATTTCAAACCTTTGCTGATCTAAGTTCCCATAATAACCGTCAAGGGTTAAATACAAGTACATTGAATCAACTATTGTCTCTAGCGCAGTTCCAGAAACGGACGTGAAATCAACAGTTTCTGATTCCATCCTTAATTGAGCATAGATGCCGGTTTCTGTTTTTCCAAATACTGGATCAACATAGCTTCCTAATAAACTTGTTCCAAATTCATCGGATCTTAAAGAATCTTCTATAACTGTATAGGCTACAATTGACGATGTGTCTGTAATGAACACGTTCAACTGATCATCCTGTGGCTGCACCAATAATCCAAGATCCCCTTCCTCCTTTTTACAGGCTGCGGCAGCTAAAACAATAGTCAAAAAGAATGCGGAAAGCTTAAAGGCCCCCCGCAATTCAAATTTATTTTTTTTTGTCATTTTTCCTTCAGTCGGCAAGCACGGAATTTTCATCCAGCACTTTATCGTAAAACTCATTGTAAGCGGCTACCATTTCCTCTTCACCATAATAGTCAAGAGCTGATTTACCTGAAGCTTTAATATACGCTTCAACGTCAGCATCAATGTTAGCAGAACCTCTCACAACAGCATCGGAAAATTCAACTCCAATTTTGTTTAGGTTAGCAAAAGTCGGATCCTTAAGTAAAGCTAGATCTGAATCTTCAAATCCATCAAACTTTAATTTAGTCGCCATTTTGCTGTCAAGAGAACCTTCGAATCCTTGTTCGTATACCGAATACACAATTTTTGCATCTACAAAATGTGGGTCATCGGCATAGAATTTCTTCAGATACAATGGTAAAACTCCAGTCATCCATCCATTACAGTGAATTACATCTGGTGCCCATCCAAGTTTCTTAACGGTTTCAACTACTCCTCTACAGAAAAAGATAGCTCGCTCATCGTTGTCGGCAAAGAACTTTTCTTTGTCTTCATCTTCGAAAACGGCTTTTCTTTTAAAATATTCTTCGTTGTCAATAAAATATACTTGCATCTTAGCTGCCTGGATAGATGCTACCTTTATAATTAATGGATGATCTACATCATCAATTATTAGGTTCATCCCAGACAATCTAATCACTTCGTGAAGTTGATGCCTTCTTTCGTTAATACAGCCGAACCGAGGCATAAAGATTCTTATCTCTTTACCACTCTCTTTTATCCCCTGTGGGGCATTTCTAACTGTTTTTGAAATCTCTGTCTCAGGTAAGAAAGGTTGAATCTCTTGAGAGACGTACAATACACGCTTCATTGTCATAAATATTTCCCTTAATAAAATGGGTACAAAAATATAAAAAAAAAACGGTAATTTCAATACTTTAAGCTAGTTTTGCGCTTCTAAATTAGTCTAAACACGTGAGTATCAAAGTGATATCCCTTAATGATGAATTGGCTGAAATCGTTCAAAACGAGCGAATTAAGGGTAAAACAGTGGGTTTTGTACCAACAATGGGTGCATTGCACCAAGGTCATCTCTCGTTAATTGAAGCCTGTAAAAAAAATGCTGACTTCGTTATTTGTAGCATTTTTGTTAATCCGACTCAATTCAATCAGACTTCAGATCTTGATAATTACCCGAGAACATTAAATTCGGATTTAACACAATTAGCGGCTGTTAATTGTGATTTGGTTTACACCCCTTCTATTGAAGAAGTGTATAAAAATGAGGCTCCAATAAATTTCGATTTCGCAGGATTAGATCTTCCGATGGAAGGCGCAAATAGACCAGGCCATTTTGAAGGCGTTGTGCGAGTAGTTAAAAGACTTTTCGAAATAGTACAACCTGATATCTCGTGTTTTGGGATCAAGGATTTTCAGCAATTAGCGATCATTAAGCATATGGTCGAGTTTTATCAGATGCCAATTGAAATTATTAGTTGCCCGATTATAAGGGAAACCAGTGGACTCGCAATGAGTAGCAGGAACGTGAGACTTTCAAGTGAAGATGTAATTGCTGCTTTAACACTTTCAAAAGCACTAAAAAGCATTCAATTAAATAGCTCTATGCAAAATGTGGAAGCATGTTTGGTAGCTGCTAGAAAGATACTTAGTGAAAATGTGGAATTAGAATATTTGGAAATAGCAGATTCGAATACACTTCTTGCAGCTACCGAATGGTCTAGCTCAAACAATCTAAGAGCGTTCGTTGCCGCTCGAGTTGGGGATGTTCGACTAATTGATAATATGGAATTAACTTAAATTATCATTCTGGTAGGTTCATCCTGAACATAAAACTGCTCTAAATTGTTACTTTTGCCCCATGCAAATACAGGTTGTAAAATCTAAAATTCATCGTGTAGCCGTCACTGAAGCGGATTTGAATTATATCGGCAGCATTACTATTGACGAAAATTTAATGGATGCTTCCAATATAATTGAAGGTGAGCGGGTTCAGATTGTTAATGCTAATAATGGCGAACGAATTGAGACTTATGTTATCAAAGGTGACCGAGGTTCTGGAACGATCTGCTTAAACGGGCCCGCTGCTAGAAGAGCACAAGTTGGAGACATTGTGGTGATCATCGCGTATGGAACAATGGATTTTGAAGAAGCTAAAACCTTCAAGCCATCAATTATTTTTCCAGAAAACAACGGAGTATAAATAGAATGAAAGCCAAGATTATTAAGATATTGAAGATTGTAATTCCCGTTGGGATTGGCGTCTATTTGTCTTGGTACTTTTATTCTAACTTAACAGAAGAAGAAAAATCTGGTATTCCTACTGCTTTTGCTAATGCCAATTACTTCTGGATTGGGCTATCCATTATTATCGGATGGTTAAGTCATTTCAGCAGAGCTTATCGATGGAAATACATGTTAGAACCACTTGGGTTTAAACCAAAAATTTCAAGCCTCTATCATTCGGTGATGATTGGCTACATTATTAATTTAACGATTCCTAGATCTGGAGAACTTGCCAGAGCTGGTTTTTTATCTAAAAAAGAAAACTTACCTGCTGAAACCGTTTTTGGAACCATAGTAGCGGAACGGGTTATAGACGTAATTATGTTAGGTATTGTTACCATGACCACTTATTTCGTGGTAGGAAAAGATAAAATTGATGAAATCACTAAACAACAACCAGGTGGTTTTCCGTGGATCTACGTAATTGCGGGAAGTGTTGCTGTTGTTGGTATTATTGCATTATTAGCTTCTTCCAAATTGCGGAATTGGTTTTTTAGTAAACTGAAAGGAATGTGGTCTGGTGTAAAGACCGTCTTTACGTTGAAAAAGAAGATTCAATACCTTGCTCACACACTCTTTATTTGGGCTGCTTATGTTACCATGTTTTGGGTATGCGCACAAGGTGTAGCGGGAGTTGAAGTAATGACATTAGAAACGATGCTAGCTTGTTTCGTGGTTGGAGCAGTAGCCATTGCGATTACACCAGGAGGAATAGGTACCTATCCTGCTTTCGTAACTGCCGCGTTAGTTAGTGTTGGTAATTTTGAAAATGGAGACGCTTCAGGATTCGCAATTTTAATGTGGGTTATTCAGACCTCATTTTTAGTGATTTTTGGACTTTACTCTCTATATGCAATTAAATTGAAATTCTCGGACACTAAAGAAGAGGTAAATAAAACTTAACCCTTTATCCCTGCCTGAATTTCTTACATTTATTCTAAACACCTAAAAATCAACACTGTGACAATAAAATTATTAGTACTATCCGGAGCCTTAGCATTTTTTATGATTTCGTGCGGGAGCGTTGAAGTTTCTGACCTAAACATTCCAACTTCTGCTGATACAGAAGAAGAAACAATTGATTAACCAATTGAAGCGCCAGCTGAAGAAACAGTAGCTTCTGCTGCAGACCTTGCTTCTGGTGAATGGGTTTCTGATGTAGAGGCAACAGCGGCTTCTTGGGAAGTGGAAAAGAACGTTACGATAAGTGATGATGACAAAGCGAACATGGCTGAAATGTTTAAGAACATTGCATTAAGTTTAAATGCGGACGGATCATTTGAATTAAAAGGCATGATTATTCCAAAAATTAACGGAACTGGAACATGGACTATGAACGAAACTGGAGACGTTTTAACCGCAACGAAAGACGGTGAGGATCCATTGGATTTTGACGTTACCCTTCTTACAGAAAGCAAACTTCAGCTTAAGCAAGTAAAACTAGATGGAGGTCATACTTCTATCATAAATCTTGAACTAATGAAATAGGGCTTACCTACGTCATTCTAATACATTTAAAGCCAATTCCGATCTCGATAAAACGAGGTAAGAGTTGGCTTTTTATTTGGAAAAAGGAAAGAAAGTTGAATCACGCGGATACTGTAATCGCTTATGCCCTTCTTGTTTTTCAGGATTGGAAATTGCGTACTTAATTTTAATAGAATCCCCAACTTTGCAAAGTCCAAAATATCTTGATGAAAAATACTGGCCTTCGTAATTTGTTGAATTCACATGAAACTTGTAATCCAATAAAAGGTGACCACCTCCACATTTTGGTAATTGTTGCCTAGCAGCCTTATTAAGAGCGGAATTGACATACTCAACCTTCCGAAAAGTAAATTTAAAATCGCCCTTTACGCATTTATAGCCTAGATATAAAACGTACTAACCAGAATGGTCAAAACAACAGCATATCTTATGCTTTTCCTGTCATTTGCGCTAACCCTATTCCCGAAGTCGTAAATTGCTGTCGCTGGTTTTCTTTTCAACTAATTATATTTTTCACTCAAGGTCTTTGACAAAACCATAAGAGGGGATTTGAGTTTTTCCATCAGGAAATCTATTGTAAGCCTTATAAACTATATATTTTTTATCCTGATCAATGCCATTAAACAGATGTCCAATAAGGGCATGAACTTGATCGTTCTCTGCTTTAGTAGATGCCGTATCTTCTAATTCTATCCTGGTTAGGTATTCCACAACCGGAAAATACCCCTCATTCATATCCATAGGATAGATATTAAAAATTTGCGGCTGAGACGGAACCTGACTAATACTAACTGGAAATTCATATTCCTCTTTTAGCTCCATTCGGAGTTGTTCGAAAAAGCCTCTCATTTCTTCTTCTTTCAAATACTGCCAATATTCATTAGCTGGTTTGCTTATTTGCGATGACAAAAACATCTCATTTGCCGCGTCTATTAAATGCCCCTTTTGATAATTAGATTTTGCGGCCAAAAAAAGGTCCACGGCATTATTTCCTTGAATCGTATATTGACCAAACTGCATAATATTTAGTTTCCAGCCTTGGGGATATTTGCCATATATATTAGCGATAACGAACTGACTCTTTTCATCTTTTTGGATTAATAACGAAATGAACATTTCCTTATTTAAGCTCTTATAACGAATTATGTAATCTTGAGTACCACTCAAACCCGAAAAAACCGTATTACTTTTTCCAACATCGCTATTCTTTACGTAGAATTTATTCAAAGACTCAAACTCAGAATCTTTGAAAACGTAAGAAGCTTGTTCAACTAACGGCTTAAATTTTTCATCTAATGACCAAACCAATGTATCCGACATCATACCCAATACCACGTTAGGCTGGTTATTAATTAATGCTTTAACAATCTGTCGATCTAAAGACGCTATTTCCGATCGAATTTCTTCATCGATATTTTCATTTTCCCATGTTCCATAAATTCCAAGTCCTTCAACTGTAATCTCGCTGCAGGACACAAAGCTTAAAATTGCAACAGTAAAATATAGATAGTAGCTTCTCATATTTCGTGATAAATGGATGTTTATGATTCTTTATGAAAGAATGATTTAATCTAAAGTTAATCAATTCAATAATCCAGTAAACAAATAAAAACTACTGATTTTAGCCATCAGAACAAACAAGAAACTATATTTTTGAGTTCTTAAATGGCGAAGCAACGAACAACATACTTCTGTAAAAACTGTGGAGCTGAATCTCCAAAATGGATAGGGAAATGCCCGGCCTGTAACGAGTGGAACACGTACGTTGAAGAGATTATCACAAAATCCACTAAAGTCTCCCTACCTGGCGTTGTAGATTTTGATCATGATTCCGTGCCAACCCCTATTAATTCGATAAACTCAAGCGAATATCCCAGAATTAATCTGAAGGATAACGAAATGAATCGAGTACTTGGTGGCGGTCTAGTTCCTGGATCTTTAATCTTATTTGGCGGAGAGCCCGGAATTGGGAAATCAACGTTAATGTTACAGTTGGCCATTAGAAAAAACACCTTAAAAACACTTTACGTTTCTGGCGAAGAGTCTGATCAACAGATTAAAATGCGAGCGGATCGAATCGGAATTGAAAATGACAACTGCATTATTCTTACTGAAACATCCACGCACAGAATTTTCCAGAAGATTAAGGAAATCAAACCGAACATTTTAATCATTGACTCTATTCAAACTTTATTTTCAGAGAAAATAGATTCATCTCCTGGAAGTATTTCCCAAATTAGAGAATGCACCTCAGAGCTTCTTCGTTATGCAAAAAGCACGAACACGCCCGTCTTTTTAATTGGGCACATAACCAAAGACGGCACACTTGCTGGTCCAAAAGTATTAGAGCACATGGTTGATGTTGTTCTTCAATTTGAGGGAGATCGAAATCATGTTTACCGTTTGATCAGATCGGTTAAGAATAGATTTGGGTCAACCAACGAATTGGGCATTTATGAAATGCAAGGTTCAGGCCTTCGGGAAGTTGATAATCCGAGTGAACTTCTTATCAGTAATACGGATCAATCTTTAAGTGGAGTGTCCATTGCTTCTATGTTAGAAGGAATGAGACCCATGTTAATTGAGATTCAAGCTCTTGTAAGTACGGCTGCATATGGAACACCTCAGCGATCTGCAACAGGTTTTGACTTACGTAGATTAAGTATGTTGCTAGCTGTTCTAGAAAAGCGATGCGGATTCAGGCTAGGTGCTAAAGACGTATTCCTCAACATCGCTGGAGGGATTAAAGTAGATGATCCAGCTATAGATTTGGCCGTAGTCTGTGCTGTTTTGTCTTCAAACGTTGACTTGGCTATACCTAAAAATGTTTGTCTTGCTGCAGAAGTTGGTCTTTCTGGTGAAATTAGACCAGTATCTAGAATGGATCAGCGAGTTTTTGAAGCTCAAAAATTGGGATACGAACAAATCATTATATCCGCTTACAACAAAGGCATTAATCAAAAGGACTTTGATATTGAAATTATCCAAGTGAAAAAAATCGAAGAGGTTTTTAAAACGCTCTTTGGTGGAGGCGAATAAACCTAACTGCTACTATTGACTGACCGAAAATCGGTCTAAATCCCAAACTGCTCCTGTAGCCAAATTCACAAATCGGATTAGCCCTACACCTCTCGCGTAAAAATGTCGTGTAGAATTACCAGCTACTGTGCTGTCGGCAGTATTGGCAAACTCAACTACGTCAAAGTATAACGAATCACCTACAACTAAAGAATCATAGCTTGCTTCACTAGTTATCCAGCTAACTCCGTCTAACGATTCTGTTGACGTACTATCAAAAGGTAAAATTGCAGCAATAGCGGATCCTATTGTTATGCTATTTACTTGTCTTTGCTTTCTCACTTTCCACTGTGTTCCCACTTTCTCCGAGGGCCTGCACCAACTAATAAGAGTGTCACCAGTTAGACTAGATCCATATGTGGTTGAAATTGTTTCCCAGACAGCTGCTAAACCTCCATTGGCGAATCGGAGACTATCGATTGTGGTAGCACTAGCAACTGCATATATGCTGTCATTCTGAAGTGAAAAGGTGTCTTGATAAACCCAATAAGAACCACTGTTAAATAGAAAATAGTCTTTTATCTCATCTTCTACTGTTTCTAACTCGATAGGAGTTCCGTTCCCAGCATCTCTTTTACAACTGAATAACAGTAATACAAAACAACCTATCCAAATTATTTTAATCATTTATTAATGATATCGAACAACTCATTTAGTTTCGGAATTAAAATTACTTCAATTCTTCTATTTTTTGCTTTATCCGTTCCTACGGGCATGAATTTACTTCTACCGGCAGCAGTCAAAATCTTGGGATCTATCGTACTATTTGAAGTCATAATTTTTACTACTGAAGTTGCTCTTAATACAGATAACTCCCAGTTATCGGCCGGATGGCTATTACCGTGCATTTCATCTACATCTGTATGTCCTTCAACTAAAACATCTAAATCTACTTGTCCTTCTAAAGCTTTAGCTAATTGAATGATGGCTTTTTTACCTTCCGATCCAACTGCTGTTTTTCCAGAGGCAAACAATAATTTAGCTTCCATACTAACATATACTTTTCCGTCTCTTTCTTCTACAGTAAGCCCCTTGTCTTTAAACCCTAGAAGCGCATCTGATATCTTCTTACGCAGAGCCTCTGCCGCAGCGTCCTTCTTAGCAATAATTGCTTCCAATTCGTTTACACGCTGTTCTCTTGATTGCAAATCGTCTTCTAGCTTAACTAACCTTAGTTCTTTCTGACTTAACTCAGCGGCTAACCTGGTTAACTCATCTTCTTTCTTTTGAAGGTCCAATCTTGCCGCATCGAGTTCTCGACCTAATAATTGACTTTCTCTTTCCTGAAGCTTTAAAAGTGCATCGTACTGCTCTTTAAGAATCTTGTGATTCTCTTTTATTTCTTCATACTGACGAAGTGTTTCTTTATAAGAGCGATCAAGATTAGCCAGATCTTCTTTTACTATTGCGTGATTCTTTGACAGTTCATCAAGCTCTGAGTTCAGCTCTAACTTTTCAGCATCACAATCTTGAGATTTTGTTTTATACAATTCTGCGTCCGCAATAGCCTTGTTGTATTTGGTTTCAAGTTCTTCAAACTTTCTTGCTGGAACACATGAGGTTCCTATCAATAAAAGGATTAGTATGGGTAATAATATTCTTCGATTCATGATGAGTGGGTTTTCTAACATTAAAATTCAACAAACTAGTCTTACCAACAACCGTTCCAACCGATCACTTTTGCACAAGAATCTGTTTAAGTGAACAATAACCACAATTTTTAGCATAAAAAAAGAGGCGAATCGTAACGATCGCCTCTTCAATTTCTTCGTAATTAAGATTACTTCTTTTTGGCTTTTGCGAAGAACACGCGAGTTAAATCTCGGTATTCCATTGCATTTTGTGGGAAATTTCTCACATTCAATCCAAGTAATCTAATGTACTCATCGTAGTATAGGTTCAACATTGCTGCATCATCAACTAATATCTGATCACACGCTACGTAAAGCTCGTCTCGTTTAATTGCGTCTACTTCTGCCAAAGCTTTTTCAAATACCGAATCAAATTTTGGATTCTTGTATCTGTGTGCATTTGGAAATGAAGATGCATTTGGATCATCCGGCACCGGCTTACCATAAAACAATTTTAACATGTTTTCTGGATCTGGATAATCTGCAATCCAACCTGTTCTCCACATTTCACATCTACCTGTCATGAATTGCTCAATTAAAGTTGAGAATTGCATTCTCTTAATCTCAATTTTAACTCCCAAGTTGTCTTCGATCATCTTTCTGATCGCCTCTGCAACTATGGTGTTCGTTTGACCACCTTCATTGAAATACAAGGTTACCACTGGAAATCCTTTGCCGTTTGCATAACCACCAAGCGCCAATTCTTCTTTAGCTTTCTCAACGTCAAAAGAGAAGCCACGTACTTTTTCAGCACTGTAAGTTTCCATTGGAGGAACAAACCCGTGAATTGCTGGGTGACCTTCACCTTGAAGTGTGTAATCGATTAATTTGTCTCTATCAATAGCGAAGTTAAATGCTCTTCTAACATGAACGTCTTGAAATACTGGAGCTGTATGTAACAAACCATAGTATTGAGTTCCAAAAGCAGCAATTGATTGGTATTGATACTTTAAGCCTTGTCCTGATTGTGCATCAAGCACGCTACCCATAACGGTACCCATCTCTTCGACCGGCAATTTGAAAACCATATCCAAAGCACCCTTGTTAAACTGCAACAATTCAGTTTTCTTTTCTTTAGCAAAAGTCACTTTTACCAAATCCAAATAAGGAAGATCATTACCGAATTCATCTTTTTCCCAATAGCTTGGGTTTTTCTCTAAAAGAACTTTTTTTCCTTCGTCAATTTCTCTAACCCTGAATGGGCCAGTTCCAACACAATTTTTTCTCATGTCATCACCATACATTTCAACCGCTTCTTTTGGAAAGATCCAACAGGAATTATGAGCAATCACTTTATCGAAAGCAGAAAATGGCTTTAGTAATCTAACTTTTACCTCGTAATCGCTGATCACTTCAATTCCTTCAACAGACATTCCTTCGATGCTTGCATTTACTGAAGCCTCGTAATATTCATTCGCTCCAACAACTCTATCTTGGAACATTCCAAACAACTTGTTGTTCCCGCTTGACTCACAAACCTTTGTAAAACAATATTTAACATCTTCTGCAGTAAGTTCTCTTCCTTTTCCTTCAGGAAAACAAGCGTTATCATGAAACATAACACCTTTTCGAAGTAAGAAAGTATATTCAGTACCGTCAGGACTAATGTCCCAGCTTTCCGCTAAACCCGGAATTACCTCAAGAGTAGCCTGATCAAACTTTAATAAACCTTGATAGATCTGATTCCCAATTCTATGAGAAACCACATCTACAATACTTAAGGGGTATAAATTTTTAAATTCTTCTACCTCGTTCATTCTGAACATTCCACCGGCATAAATCCGCTCCTTAACGTCATTGTGCACGTAATGCCCATTCAACTCAACCATTTGGGTACCCTGACCAACTGGATCTTCTGATCCGCCACAAGAGGCCAGTAAAACAGTGATGGTAAGAATCGATAATATCTTCTTCATAGAATTCAAATTTCCTTGCAATCGCTAACACCTTTTGCCATTCATTCAATTAAGTGGCAATTAGAAGGGCAAATATAATAATATTAGTGACATAAAAAAGGTATGAAAATCCAATGAAATAAAGGGCTCTACTATACTTTTTAACGTATATATTCGTAATAACAGTTAATATTCGGTTTAATATTGAATAACGCCAACCACTATAGGATAGCCTTCATTGCTTTGTTCATGCTAACTTTGAGTATTTCCCACGCCCAAAAAACAGCAGATAACAGGGTCGATAAGTGGATTAATGTGACTACTGATAGTGTTTTTTTAGATTCCAATATTGTCGCAATTACCACACTTGAAATCACACATAAGGACATTCAAGTTAAATCTTCAAAATTTGGTTATAATCCTAACAGTGGATATTTGCTATGGTACGGTGAGAAACCTGCTCTTATAAAGGTTAAGTACAGAACTATTAAATTTGATCTTAAGAAAGCAATTAGCCATAAAGACAGCAGTAAAATTGAAGCAGATTTAAATAGGAAAAACCCATTTTATTGGCCTTCTAATGCTAAATTCTCAGACCCTTTTGGGTTTTCAAACATGAATACTGGCGGAAGTATTTCACGTGGAATTAGCTTCGGAAACAATCAAGATTTAGGCGTGAACTCTAACTTAAGTCTTCAATTAAATGGTAAAATATCTGAAGACGTAAGTATACTTGCTTCTATCACCGACAACAATATTCCGATTCAACCTGAAGGAAATACCCTGCAACTTCAAGATTTTGATCAAGCTTTTATTCAAATTTTCAATCCGAAATTCAAGTTAACAGCTGGAGATTTTTGGATTAACAAACCCAAAAGTTACTTCTTAACTTACAAGAAGAAGGCGCAAGGATTAGCAATAAAAACCGATTTGATGGATCCTAACAGCAAAACGGAACATTGGAAACTCACTGCAGGCCTCGCCTTGTCTAAAGGTAAGTTTGCTCGAAACTTAATTCAAGGACAAGAAGGTAATCAAGGTCCATATAAATTGTTAGGCGCAAATAATGAACGATTTATCATTGTGCTTTCTGGCACAGAAAGAGTTTTCATAGATGGCAAACTTCTTACTCGTGGACAAGCTAACGATTATACTGTTGATTATAATACTGCAGAAATAACGTTTACGCCTACGAACTTAATTACAAAAGATCGAAGAATAATTGTAGAATTTCAATACTCAGATAAAAATTATGCGAGATCCCTTCTTCAGTTTTCATCTGATTACAAAAAAGACAAGTGGACCATCAACTTTAATGTTTATTCAGAACAGGACAGTAAAAACCAACCACTCCAGCAAACATTATCAGAAGATCAGAAAATAATACTTAACACAATTGGAGATGACCTCAATTTAGCTTTCACTCAAGGAATAGACAGTATTGGGTACTCGTCTGAGTTAGCGCTATATAAACAAGTTGATAGTTTAGGATATAATGAAGTGTTCGTTTATAGCACACATGAGGACAGTGCTTTTTACCAATTAAGTTTTACTCAAGTGGGTCAAGGAAATGGAAATTATGTTCTGGAAGATTTCACTGCTTTTGGAAGAGTTTACAAATGGGTAAAGCCGGATACTGTCTCAGGTGATATTATTTTAAAGGGAGATTATGAGCCGATTCGATTTTTAGCCCCTCCTCAAAAAAGACAAATGGTAACCGCAGGAGCAGAATATTCATTTTCCAAAAAAACCAAAATTGGGTTTGAAGGAGCCCTTTCCAACGCAGATATTAATACTTTTTCAACGTTAGACGCAAACGACAATACTGGATATGGGTTTCAAGCTTATTGGGAAACGAACAAAAAGCTTTCATCTGATACATCTGGATGGTATTTAACTAATAAAATAAAAGGGGAGTTCAGAGATGCGAACTTTAGTCCTATTGAGCGCTATCGATTAGTAGAATTCGAAAGGGATTGGAATTTATTGGGCCAATCACTAGATGGCAACCAGATTATGGGAATTGGAGAATTGGGATTACAAAAAAAGGGAGTTGGGAAATTCAATTATTATTTCAACACATTTAATTCTATAGGAGAATTCCAGGGCATTAAAAATGGTGCTCAGGCTAATATCCAACGAAATGGGATAAGATTAATCTACAACGGTAACCTCACGCAAACAAAAAGTAATAATACAGGTCAGAACGAGTCTTCCAATTTCATCCGGCACGAGACTGACTTTTCGAAAGACATCAAATGGCTTCGAATTGGGTTCAAGGATATTTTAGAGCAGAACGTATTCAAATTTGATGCTACAGATTCACTCTTGGGAAATAGCTATCAATTTTATGATTGGCAAGCTTATATATCCAATGCTAATAAAAGCGGAAAGAAAAACTCATTTAAAGCATATTACAGACAACGGAAAGATAAATTAATTGATAACAATTTACTAAGCCCTGCAACCTCTTCTGATCATTATGGAGCAAGCATGGGAATCATTACCAATAGAAAACATAAATTCAAAACGCGAGTTGAATATAGGAGGCTACGTATTGATAATGACTCTTTGTCTTCAGTTCAACCAGACGAGACTTTGCTTGGTCGATTGGAATACTCAACGAGAATATTAAAAGGTTTTATTAATACAACCACCTTCTATGAAATCGGGTCTGGACAGGAATTAAAGCGAGAATTTGTCTACATCCAAGTTCAAGCAGGTCAAGGTATCTATGCATGGAATGATTATAATGATGATGGTATTAAAGACATCAGTGAATTTGAAATTTCGGCATTCCCAGATCAGGCGGACTATATCCGTGTATTTACTCCGACCAGTGAATACGTTAAAACTTTCACCAATCAATTCAATCAGAGTTTAAGGATAAAGCCATCGGTATTGTGGTATAAGAAAAAAGGGGTTTTAAAGTTCATCAGTCGTTTTGATTCACAATCTTCTTTCCGAATTGACCGCAAAACAAATAATGAATCTCCTGAAACTGCGTACAATCCGTTTGAAACTCAAGTAGCAGACACCAATTTAGTAACGTTGAATTCTTCCATTCGAAATACGGTATTCTTCAACCGGAGCAATCCGAAATATGGGTTTGATTATACTTATAAAAATGTTGGAGGAAAATCATTGTTGACTTCTGGCTTTGATTCTCGCAGTTTAGAAGAACATGAATTGAGAATTCGTTGGAATTTAAATCGGAAGTTTACTTTCTTGTCATTGCAAAAAATTGGGAAGAAAGTCAATTCATCAGATTACACTTCTGGAAGGAACTATCATCTTGACTTCATAAGTATTAAGCCAAAATTCTCTTTTCAGCCGAACACTTCTTTTAGAATCTCAATTGTTAATGAGACTTCATTTAAATCAAATGCTCTAGACTTGGGTGGGGAGACAGCGGAAATTGTTGACATTGGAGCAGAATTCAGATTAAACAAAGTGACTAAGGGATCTATAACTGCAACTTTCAACTATATTCAGATTGATTACGATGGTGAAGTAAATTCCGCTTTAGGGTTTGAAATGCTTAATGGCTTAAAAAACGGTACTAACTTTACTTGGAACATTAACTTCCAGAGAACGCTAGCAAATAATCTTCAGTTAAGTCTCAATTATTTAGGTCGAAAATCGGAAGAGAACAAAGCGATACACACCGGTGGAATTCAAGTACGAGCGTTTTTCTAAAAAAAAACTCAAAAAACTACCAGCAAAAACTTCTGAAAAACTAAGACTGCAATGGGACTTTAAAAAATATAACCGTAACCGCATCTGAAAAGAGAAAAGATAATTGATGCGGCTACTAGTTATATCCCATCACCCAATCGTTAATATTTTAACTATTCCAAATATGACAAATAAGTCGATCGGTCTGATAATTTTTCGACCAATCCAATAAATTCTACTTTAAAGAGAATGAAGTAGACGCAATTTCCACTCCTTCACAGTAGATCTTAACTATATAATCGCCAGTTTCTACTGTAGATCCAGAAGGTATCTCATAGAATATACAGAAATCCATATTTTCCTTTTGATAGCTTATAGTTCTTTTAATACTAGCCTCTTTTTGACCACCTTCTGCCTCAAATAAGTCAGGACTACCATCACTCATTACGCTACCACTAGGCGCTATAATCCTCATATATATCGTCTTATCTCCAGCCTGAGCGATACGATTCCCCATAATTGTGAAGCAGGACCGAATCATGTTAGTACTTTTTGCACGAGGTGTTTCCTTATAATTACCAGAAGATCTAATTCTTAAAGCATCTGCCTTCATTCCTGATGTCTGAAGTTTAGACCCGGCATCAACGGTCGCTTCTAACGCTGCCTTGTCGCCAGACAAATCCTTAATCTTTACTTCATGCCCGCTTATGGTTTCTTCATGCCCGCTTATGGTTTCTTCATAAACGATAGTCATTTTGTAAAGCGAATCAATTTTATGTACTTGATGTCTCATGACCTTTCTTAAGGTCTCTGTTTCTGCTCTTAATTTGAAAATGGTCCGTCTATTATACTTCCCCGTTTTTTTCATCTCTTCCACTTCTGCAAGTAGTCCGGTAACTCTTTCTTTTTGAACAGCAATACTGTCAATCATCTCCTGATTGTCCGTTTTCAGCGTATCCATCTGACCTAACATTGCCAATAAATTCTCTCGTAAATCTGTAGATTGAAGATCCAAACCGGCTGAACCCATGTCAGCCTCTAAATCGTGAATGTAACTTTGAAACTCTAAATTAGTATTTGTCTGTTGCTGATATTGAGTGCTAAAATGATTCCATTGATAAGCACTAAACACCCCACCGATCAACAGTAATATGATTATTGTAATATAAAGTGGGTCTCTTTTTTTAGCTGGCTTATTTTCTGTCATAGCACATGTATTAAGTTGCAATAAAAGATCAATACAAGATGTTTGTATAAATCTTTATCGTTTCAAATTCAAAATTAATCCGATAATTCGATATTTTCCCTTAACCATTGGTTAGAAATTAACATCCAATTATCAACACAAAATGTTCAGTGACTTTGTAAATACTATTTTTCCCAATAACTGCATTGCTTGTTCAGAAGCATTATATAAGCAAGAAGAATTTATTTGTTCTCACTGTTTACTTGCACTTCCGGAAACTACTTACGAAGCTACAACGTCAAATCCTGCCTCAAAATTGTTGACCGGACGAACACATTTTAACACTTGCATACCTTTATATTACTACCAAAGGGGTGGAAAGGTTCAACAAATACTTCAAACTATGAAGTACAAAGGTCAAGCCGAACTTTGTAAACATATGGGTAAACACATTGGAATTAAGTTAAAAAAGTATAATTCTTTAAGTGATATTAATGCAATCATACCTGTTCCATTACATCCAAAAAAACAAAAGAAAAGAGGCTACAATCAAAGCTATGAAATCTCTTCCGGCATTTCAGAAGTTTTGAATCAACCTGTAATTTCAGACGTATTGATCCGAACGAACGACAGTTCAACTCAAACCAATAAATCCAGAGTGGAACGTTGGCAAAATGTAAATGAAATTTTTACGTTAACCAATCTGGAGGCATTAAAGGGTAAACACGTTTTGCTAATTGACGATGTAATAACCACAGGGGCAACTATTGAGGCGTGCTGTAATGTATTAAATAAGGTAGAGAACATTAAAGTTAGTATTGCTACTTTAGCCACCGCTTAATATGGCAGAAGAAATAATCATATCGAAAGATGCGAATACAACTAACCGGAAAGCGGTTTACGCAGAGCTTATACCACAAATTGAAGCTCTTATTTCTGGTGAGACTAACCTTATCGCGAACTTATCGAATGTAGCGGCAGCCTTAAAGACAACATTCGGTTTTTTATGGGTTGGATTCTATTGGAAAGATTCTGAAAACGAGCTAGTTCTAGGTCCCTTTCAAGGCCCAATTGCCTGTACTAGAATTCAAAAAGGAAGAGGTGTATGTGGCTCAAGCTGGCAACACGAAAAAACTGTAATTGTTAAAAATGTAGATGAGTTCCCTGGACATATTGCCTGCAGCTCAGCTTCTAAATCCGAGATTGTAATTCCAATATTCAAGAATAATGAGGTGGTTGGTGTATTGGATGTTGATGCCGATAAAATAAATGACTTCGACACTGAAGATTCAGAGGCTTTAGAAAAAATATGCCAGTTGATTTCGCGCACCTTATGAGTAAATATCTCTTCATATTAATTATTGGATGTTTCAGTATGAGTTGCGCTCAAATTGCAACATTAAGTGGTGGTGATAAAGACATCGCACCCCCCGTTTTGGATTCTGCTAATACTTTTCCGAAAATTCAAAGCACCAATTTTAATTCTCAGGGAATCGTACTCGCGTTTGATGAATATTTCAAGCTCGACAAATCGCAAATCTCCATTAACCCAGGCGTTACAATTGCTCCGTCATACAAGGTAAAAGGCAAGAACCTCTTTATCAATTTGGACGCACCGCTTGATTCAAACACTACCTACTCAATCAACTTTGGAAACTCAATTAAAGACGCTACGGAGGGCAACATCATGAAGAACTTTAAGTATGTATTTTCCACTGGTGCTTTTATCGATTCTTTAACTTACTCTGGCAAAATTAATACTGCTTCACAATCCATTCCAGTAGAGGGGGCCATTATTGGCATGTACCGTGAACTAGTAGATTCACTTCCATTCTATCAGCAACCTAATTATATTGGTGTTACGGACGAAAATGGGCGTTTTCACATTTCAAACATCAAAGAAGGCCTTTATAAAGTTGTTGCCATGTCAGATGAGAATGAGAACTATTTATACGATGAATTAACCGAGTCAATTGGTTTCTTGCCAGAGCCAATAAGCATAGACCCTGATTCTATTTTACCAGCATCTGACTTTTACTTATTTAAGTCTATACCTGAGAATATTAGAATTGTAGAGAAGATTGGTTACAAAGATGGAATTGCCAGATTCGTTTTCAATAAACCAATTGAAGCCGGTCGATTGGAATTCCTTGAACCAAATGATATTGAAGATGCTATTTGGAATGTAAAACGAGATAGTATGACGGCTTACACTCGTTTTCCAAAACCAAAATTTTTGATCGTTTTAAAACAAATTGATGGTGGAAATGACACGATAAGACTCGCGTTAAATCAAGATCTACCAAAATTTAAGATCACTAATGTGCCACAGACCTTTGATCATCTAACTGAAGTGACAATTCGATTTAACAACATCTTATCTGAGTTTTACTCAGAAGAAATCCATCTAATGGAAGATTCACTAATCATGGCAAAAACCATTTCTATAAATCTAGCGCTACCTAATACCCTAGTGATCTCCGCACATTTTAAATTGAACTCTGAGTACACATTAAGTTTTGATTCTTCATCTGTAATGGATATTGCAGGGCGACACATAGATTCTTCAGGTTTTAAAATTCACTCGTTTAAAGAAAATTATTTTGGCTCAATTGGCTTGAACATCGTTACGGAGAATATGGACAACATGTTTATTCAACTTCTCGACTCTAAAGGTAAAATGATAAGAATTTCCGACAGTTTTTATGGTGCGGGCGCAATAGATTTTGACAATTTGAAACCAGGAAAATATTTAGCCAGATTAGTCTTTGACAAAAATTTTAACAATGCTTGGGATACTGGGAATTATAAAACAGGACTTGCACCTGAACGCGTTTTAAATTACGAATCAGTTATAGAAATCAGGTCTAATTGGAACATGAACGAAGATTGGAAGGTTGATTAGCTGCTCGGGTCTGTAACGAAAAGTAAAGCCTGGGTTATTCTCGCAATTAAACTAAAAACGCTCCTATTCTTTTTCTGTATGATAATGGGAACCTCCGGTTTTAGACAAACTTTTACTCTGGCAGATTCCGCACTATCAGAGGGCGACATACTCATTAAGGACATCCACTTTGATTATAATGCAACAAGAATAATACTCGAAAGCTTCCCGTTTCTTGATAGTCTAGCCTAATTTGTAAAAAGCCATCCAAAAGTACTTTTCGAAATTGGGCATAATAACGACCATCGTGGTCCAGACACCTATAATTTAAACCTTTCCGAGTACCGTTCAAAAATGACATATAACTATCTAATGAAAAAAGCAGCGGATCAAAAACGGCTAGCAATAAAAGGTTATGGAGAAACTAAACCAATTATTTAGCCTTCTACAACTGAAGCCATGACTACATCTGAAAGCAAGAAAAACGGGTTCGCAATCAATGGGAGAACCGAATTTAAGATTATTAACCTTAAGAATAAAAACGCTCGGTTTATCTTAAAGTGAAATTATCTCGATCCATATCTACCGGAAATTTGGATCTGAAATCATTCAACTCATTCAAGTCCAATTCAAACGTTTGAACATCTTCTTGATTGTTTTTGAAATTAGATAACAAAACTCCTTTCGGATCATGAACTGCAGAACCACCGCAGTAAGACCGATTCGATTCGTCTGCTCCGACTCTATTCACCCCAATGGCAAAACATTGATTTTCTATTGCTCTTGCCTTCAGCAAAGTAGACCACGCATCAATTCTCGCAGCTGGCCAGTTGGCAACATAAAATACCAAGTCATAGCCGGTGTCATTTCTACTCCAGACTGGAAATCTTAAGTCATAACAAACCATTGGGCAGATCCTCCAACCTTTGTATTCAATTATAACTCGTTCTTCCCCTTGAGTAAAAAATTCGTGTTCGTTGGCCATTCTGAATAAATGACGTTTGTTGTAATGTTGTGTTGATCCATCTGGCAACACCCAAACCAACCTGTTATAATGTTTACCTGCTTCTTCGATAATCACACTTCCAGCAATAGCGCTATTTTTTTCCTTCGCTATCTTTTTCATCCAACTAACCGAGGCTCCGTCCATGGTCTCAGAAAGCTTAGAGCTCTCCATTGAGAATCCAGTATTAAACATTTCAGGAAGTAGAATTAGATCCACATTAGAAAGGCCTTTTAAAAGTATTTCGAAATGCGCGAAATTGGCTTGAGGGTCTTCCCAAGCAAGAATTGATTGGACTACAGTTACTTTCAGGTTCTTATCCATTGAGTGTTGCTATCTGTTATAACACTCATAAATATATTTAGATTTTTCACAGATGATGTCATTTAAAATCATCTGTGAAGCCAAAGCTACTTGTGAATAATTTTGAGAGGCATTTTTAAATCCACCCCATTCACTTTGCCACATCGTGGTTATTAATTCCATTCCTCCTTTATCAGGATCCATAGAGGTCATTAACCCATCCACATTTCCTGCACCAGCATGATAGATATGAAGTACAAATAATCTAAACCAAAGGTCAGTTTCGTTAAAAGTTAAATCATTTTTCTTCAAAATTCTTTTGGCTTCAGGAATACATGATGTTCTAATTAAGTGAGCCGCACCCATAGCAGATTTCGCAAAATCTTTTCTTTCATCAACTGTTTTATTGACTATTAGACC
>JBLIOB010000018.1:0-27823 GCA_047639575.1 Parvicellaceae bacterium | reverse complement strand
AGTAAGTTAATAGCCGCAACTGATTTTGGAGTTTGGGCTACAGCAGATAACGGAACAAGTTGGATTTGGTGTGGAAACGAAACAGGACCTGTTCCTGTGTTTGCAATCAGACAGCAGCAAAGAGAATGGAACGAAGCAACAAATGCCGGTGAGATTTATTTAGGAACTCATGGGAGAGGAATTTGGTCTTCACAAAGTGTTTTAAGTACGCCAGAACCAATTGTAATTGAGCCAAATCCAGCTAGTGATTTGTCAATTTATCCGAATCCAGTTCGAGAATACGCGAATATTTCATTTTTGTTGAATTCTTCTTCTGATGTTGAATTGAATATTCATGGATTGAATGGTCAATTAATTTCTACGGTAAATAGAAAATCGCTTCCAGAAGGTAATAATCAGATGGTTATCAGTACTTCTAAGTTAAGCTCTGGAACGTATGTAGTATCAGTGCTTGTAGATGGAAATAAAATAAACGCCAAAATGATGAAGCATTAACATCTAATCGACATTATTTCATTCTAATTAGAGTGAAATAATGTCGTGTTTACTGCTTAGTATGAAGCCAAATTCAGAAAATGTATTGAATTGTCGTGCTTCAGGCTCTGCGTAAAAAGAAGCGCTTTAATTTTGTAATTACTACCGTTGCTTAATTCATAGTGGAAGAAATTGTTACTTCATGAATGATTTAAGCATCTATTTTGTAAATTCGGCACACTTAAAACGTTTTTAATAACACGATAACTCAATTATGAAAAAAGGTTTACTCTTTGGATCACTTATGGTTGCTGCGATAGCGGTAGGACTAGTGGTTAATAATAGCAGCTCAGAGCACGTTAAAGATTACCAGCCTAGATTAGAGGCAAACAAGAAAGAAGCTTATTCTTTAAAAGAACAAAGATATCAGTACTACGGTGCACTTCTTGGTAGAGACGGTATCATCGATCCTCAAGATCGAATCAACGCGTTAGAAGACATGCGTAGGTACAGCTACAGCGCAGGTAAATCACAATCACTAACATTTGTTGAAAGAGGTCCAGATAATATTGGTGGACGAACTAGAGCAATTGGATTTGATCGTAGTAATGATGCTGTCATGTATGCTGGTGCAATTGCCGGAGGATTATTTAAATCTACCGATGCTGGAAATAATTGGACGAGAGTTCAGGCATGGGATGATCAAATTGGTGCATTATCAATTTCATCTATTGAAACAACTTCTGACGGTACATTGTATGTAGCTACAGGACCAGCGCAATTCGAAGGTGGATTGACTAGCGGTGGATCAGGAGTGCAAAACGGATATGACGGAGTATATTACTCTACTGATGATGGAGATAACTGGACACAGCTTCCAGGAACTTCAGGATCAATCATGCAGATTTGGAGAGATCCTTCTCAAGCGGATAAGATCTATATTGGAGGTACAACTATTCAAGTTTCTCCAAATAAAGCAACAGGAGCTTCTACTATAGCATCTCCAGTAACTGGTAATGGATATGACATTAAAGTATCAGGTGACGGATCTGTTGTGTTTATTTGTGCAAGAGTCGGAGGTTCATTTAGATACTTTGTTTCTACTGATTTTGGTTCTTCATTTACTCAAATCGCATCAGGTCTTCCAACTGCTATTGGTAGAAGTGAGTGTACCGTAACGGATACTAAAAATGGTTCAGGATTCTATAATATTTATGTGTCTGCTTCAACTGGTGGTGGTTCTTTAAATAGTATTAGTCTTTCTGAAGATCATGGATCTACATGGACTAACATTGGGCCAGGTGGTTCAACATTATTTCAGCCTTATTCAACTTCTTTGAGTTCTCAAGGAAATTACGATCAAACAATTATTTACATTCCAAATAAGCCGGATGAATGTATCATCGGTGGAATTGATCAGTATCACTGGGCAAAAGATCCAGGAAGTTCTCCAACATGGGGTGGATGGACTCAGATTTCGCTTTGGTCAGCTTTCCCGACATCTCCAACGTACATTCACGCGGATAACCACGAACAGAAGTGGAATTCAGCCGGACAGTATTACTATGGGAATGATGGTGGAGTTGGTTCAGCGTTTGGTGTTCCTCCAGGGGCAATTTTCTACCCAGCAAATAAAGGATATAATGTAACCCAGTTTTACAGTGTTGCTCATGACAGGTTTGGTCATGTAATGGGTGGAACTCAGGATAACGGGACACTATACAACGATTACTCTTTAAGCTCGACACTTCAATTCCAAGAGGTATATGGTGGTGACGGATTTGATTGTGATATTTCTCATTACGATTCTGATGCAATGATTGCAACTGTTTATAGTAGCTCTATTGCAAGATCTGAAGATGGCGGTACTAACTGGCAAGATATTTCACCTCCTTGTGCTGGGGCAATTGTTGGTCAGACTTGTGGGGTGTTTCACACACCAACTAGATTATTTGAAGATCCAAACGATGTTGATAGCCAAGATTTTATCGAGTATTATGCTTCTGATTCTACTCTTCCTTCAGGAACGGTTATTACCTATTATAGTAAAACGTATAATTCTTCCATTCCAGAGAATGTATTAACCTATACACTTACTTCTGACTTGTATTACACGGATACGCTACTCTCTTTAGATACTGCTTCTAATGGAGACTTTTTCGCATTGCATCCTGGTACTAGTGATACAGTTTGGATGGGTACTGATTCGCTTAAGTTAAACTACCCTTACGATACCCTTCAACTTCAAGATCCAGTTCAATCTATGATGATAACATTGGATGCTGCTGGCTTAGCAATTACAAGAGACGCATTAAGATTTGGACAATCACCTACTTGGTGGGATTTAAATGATGCAAGTGGTACTGGATTCACTGGAATTCCTTACTGTTTTGAATTCTCATGGGATGGAGATATAGTTTATGTAGGTACGAATAACGGATTATGGAGATTTCAAGGTTTGGATAGCGTTTATGATGTTGCAGACTTGAGTTTAATAACTGCTAGTAAAATTTATTCATCTTCAGGACCAATTAATGGTATTGCAATTGACAAGAATGATCCAGAAAGATTAATTGTTGCTAGAGCAGGAGTTAGTTCAGGGTCAGGATTAGTTGAATTGAACAATGTTGTTTCAGGTTCTCCTTCATCTACTAATATTCAAGGAAACATTTCTACTGCAATGGCAATTTTAGATGTTGTGATTGATTACAGAGATCCACAAAAGATATTTGCCGCTACTGATTTTGGAGTATGGGCAACTAGTGACGGTGGTTCTAACTGGACACAAAACATCAACGAAACTGGACCGGTTCCTGTTTTTGCAATCAGACAACAACAAAGAGGATGGCAAGAATCTGCTAAAGCTGGTGAAATTTACATTGGTACTCACGGTAGAGGAATCTGGACTTCAGGATCTGTATTAAGTGACGGAGATGTAGATCATATTGTTTTTGATGATAAGTTCGAATCTGGATTAACAGTATTCCCAAATCCACTGGATGAAAATGGAAAAGTTAGTTTCAACTTAAATACAAGAGCTGATATTACCCTGAACATATTTAGCATTAATGGAAAGCTTGTTAAGACGATTAAGAAGTCTAACCTTGGTGAAGGAAAACAAACTGTTGAACTTGACATGAATGGGACAGGTAAGGGAACATATATTATACAGTTAGTAGCTGGTAATTATAAAGATGTTACTAGATTTATAAAGCTGAAATAAGCGGAGACTAAATAGAATTTACTTAAGCCCTCCGATTTATCGGAGGGCTTTTTTTATGGGAGGAAATATGAGTAAGGTTAGAATAGCGATAAATGGTTTTGGAAGAATTGGAAGAGTAGTTGCAAGGCAGCTTCAAGGGAACGAGAATGTGGAACTTGTTGCTGTAAATGATCTTGCCCCATTAGATCAGCTGGTAAACTTGTTAAAGTATGATTCGGTTCATCGTAAGTTTCAAGGAGAAGTTATTGCCAAAAATAATTGCATAGAGATTAACGATCAAATCGTTTACGTATATAATTGCAAGAATCCAGAAGAACTTCCTTGGGGAGATTTGAAAATAGATGTTGTAGTTGAATGTACAGGTGTTTTTAGAACAAAAGAATTGGCTTCTAAGCATATCACTGCTGGAGCTAAGAAAGTTGTTATTTCAGCACCTTCAAGCGATTCAATTCCTACCTACGTTTTAGGGATTAATGATGATTTAATAGATGCAGAAGCATCAGTAGTGTCTAATGCTTCTTGTACTACTAATTGTTCGGCTCCAATGGTGAAGATCATTGATGAATTATGTGAAATTGAAAGAGGGTTTTTAACGACCGTTCACGCATACACGTCAGATCAGAACTTGCATGATAGTCCACATGACAAAGATATGCGTAGAGCAAGAGCTGCTGCAGAGAACATTGTGCCGACCTCTACAGGTGCTGCAAATGCATTAGTAACACTTTTTCCACACCTACACGGCAAATTACATGGAAGTGCTATTAGAGTCCCTGTAATTGATGGCAGTCTAACTGAAATGACTTTTCAGGTGAAGAATCCTGTGCCAATTAGCGAGATTAATAAAGTATTTAAGGAAAAGTCTCAAAATGAATTCAAAGGAATTCTAGAGTATACTTCAGATCCAATAGTTTCTGTAGATATTATCGGAAACCGTCATTCGTGCATTTTCGACTCTGAGCTTACCGTATCAAATGGAAACTTAATTAGAGTGGTCGGCTGGTATGATAACGAAACGGGTTATTCAAATCGATTAATTGATTTGGTACAAAAACTAGGGTAGTGTTAAATATTTAGGAAGACTGAACTTGTATCAATTTGATCTTCTATTCTGAAACGCCTTCCTCAAAGATCTTCAATCGAAGTTCTGTCCCATCAAATTCGGCATAGTTTGCCTGTGTATACCAATCTCCAAGGTTTATATATCTCGATTTTTCAGAAACTGGATGGTCAATTAGCAAATGGCGGTGACCAAAAATGAAGAAATCGAAATGCTCTTTCTCCAATGTTTCTTTACAAAACTGAACCAACCATTCTTTGTCTTCGCCAAGAAAGTGATCTGGTTCCTTGTCATTTTTATTGTTAGACTCTTTACTTCTTCCGCTCCAAAAGTTAGCAACCCAGAGGCCAAAGTTTGGATGAAGACGAGCGAAGCACCATTGGAAGAACTTGAAGGAAAATATTTTTTTAATAAACTTATATCCACCATCTCCAGGTCCTAATCCATCTCCATGGCCAAGGAAGAATTTTTTGCTTCCAAAAGTTCTTTGAATTGGATCTCGGATTAACTCTACACCCAATTCTTTAGGGAGATAATCAAAAATCCACATGTCATGATTTCCAGTGTACAAGACTATTTTAATTCCTCGATCCGATAGTTCAGCAATTTTACCAAGTATTCGAACAAATCCTCTTGGAACCACCCGTTTGTATTCAAACCAAAAGTCAAACAGGTCACCCATTAAGTGAATTTCGGCTGCATCCTGCGAGACCATTTCAAGCCATCTCACCAATTTCTTTTCACGGATTAAGCTAGAAGAAGCGTCTGGAACACCTAAGTGAAAATCGGAGGCAAAGTATATTTTATTAGAAGTAGACAGGTTGTAAATTTACAGATCTAATTGTTTAATTGCCTTAAACGGGTTTAACTCTTTTATATTGAAGGTAAACCGAATTCTTTGAAGAAAGGAAATGTTTTTAAATTCGTATTCACCCGATAAATCTTCATGCAGCGCAAAAGGAATGTAAATATCAAATAGATCCTTTTTAATTGAAAGGTGAACCCCAACATTATATAAAAATCTTTTTTCAATTTCTCCAGTACTAACTATATGTACCGGAAAAAGACCTGCGTCAGCGTACAATCCGAGGATTGGAATTGGTAAATCAACTTTTATGTTTCCTGCTATCAACCAACTATTAGAAGATCCATATCCGGTAGGCGCTTTAAATGCCCCATGGTTTTCGACCAATTGTTGCGCAAGCGCATCAGGGTGGCTTTGAGTTCTTCCAAGAAATATATGATCATACAGGTAGTCGCTTGTTCCGCCTTGACCAGCTAGTTTCCAATTCAAACGAGATGAACTGGATGTGTTCTTAAAGAAATGGCCTGCAAAAAATCTAAGATCAATACCATCTAAATTCCAATTGTAATTGATTCTCCATTTAGCGGTGAGACTTGCTTTTATATACTGCTGATTACCGCTAAAATCATTGCTCAAGTTTCCTTGTTCGTAATCCAGATTTACAGAGAAAGGTTTTAAAACTTGTGAGTTACTTAGTTTGTATCCAACTCGCAGTGCTTGAATATAGTCGGCTGGGAATGTTGCATTATCCAAGTTAATTATTTCTGAAATGAAGTTGTAGTTAATTCGAGCCGTCTGCTTCCATTTAGATCTTCTCTTTTTCTTCTGAAAATCTATTTCCAGATAAGGAGCGAGTTTATGAAATCTTCCTGTTCCAGCCTCTTCTTTATGAAAATGAAAAGTTTGATATTCGCTCCCAAGGGTTAGTCGTTGGATGAAGTTTCTTTCACTCGGATACATGTGATAATGAACATCGCCCATTCCTGTTGGAGTTAAAGTTCCAAATGAGAATAATGGGGTTAGAGTATACTCAAATTTCTTTTCTGGAAATGTGTGATTATAGAATGAGAAACCGAGCATTAGTCCATCGTACTTATTCCATCCGCCTAATGGCGTGTAGTATAACGTGTTTTGTTCAGGGTCTTCGATACCACCTAATAATTGTAAAGTGATCGGTTCTGAGGTTTTAAATAGACCTTTTACATGAAGGTTATTATTAGTTCGGTTGATTTCAGGAATATCCAGTTCGTAATCAATCTTTACTTCATCAATCAGCTCTTTATCAATTGGATGGTAAGAAATCATATTCAAACCATCGTCCCAAAAGGTTTTAACGATTTCCCCATCTTTAAAATAGGTCAGGCTAAATGGCCCTTGAACATCTCCTTTATTTTGAACTACCACCTGATCTTTACCATTTATTTTTTTCATTCCTGTAATGGCATAGTCAATTTTTTTCGTGGTCTTAATCAAATCATCAAACATCCAGCTTAATTGTTTTCCGGTCTCTTTTTCAAAGATTTGTCTTAAATCGTCTGGGCCAGGATGTTTAAAATGCCACTCATCGTAATAGGCGCGCATGCAATGATCAAACAAAGAATCTCCTAAATAAGCTAGAAGGTAATCGAATACGATGGCGGTCTTGCTATAAACAACTCCTCCATAATTGGACGAGGTATAATCAACAGATTTATGTTCAATTGGTTGATCTAAGTTTCGTCTTGCATTAAGCAAATAGGAATATTCATGGATGCTTTTTGTTTTGAGCTTATCAATTCCAAACTTAGAGGCGATCTTTTTAAATCCACCAGCCATTATGGTAAGATTGGCGTTCGGGTATCTAGTTTCTATATAACGGTTTTCATTTAAAGAATTAAGTCCTTCATCCATCCACGGATGGTCCCGCTCGTTTGACCCAAGAATTCCATAGAACCAATTGTGCCCAACTTCATGCACGATAACTTGTTCTAATAAGAAAGCAGATCCACTGCCACCGATTACGGTTACATTAGGGTATTCCATCCCTCCGCCAGCCGCGATAGTTCCATCAACTGCAGTTACCTGGTTGTATGGGTAATCACCGTTCCACAAAGAATAATAGTAAATCGCACTATCTAAATAGGTAGATGCATTTTTCCATAAATGAGCTTCTTTATCTGTGAACATCGCCCAAGAAGTCACTGTACGATCATGACGAGGTAGATCTACCGAACTTTTAAGAACATGAAATCTTTTGTCAGCGAACCAAGCAAAATCATGAATGTTCGATTGAGTATATCGTAACGTTTTGAAGGTTTCGCTGGAAGCTGGAATTTTATTAGACACAAAACCAGCCTTATTTAAAGTAACCAGATTCTTTTTTTCTATTTTATTACGGGTGCTTATGTTCAGATCATTTAAAAAATCTAGTTCACTCTGCGTTTTTAAATCTCCTGTTGATCCTACCACATAGTTATCTGGTAAGGTAACTGTCACATCATAAGATCCAAACTCTGAATAGAATTCGCCTTGATTAAGGTATGGAATTGGATGCCATCCGTCTTTATCAAATACAGCAGGTTTTGGGAACCATTGTGTGATCATATAGCTTTCGCCCACATGCCCTAATCGGGAGAATGAAGCATTCGGTATTTTCACTCTAAAGGGTGTAGTAATAGTAATCGATTCTCCAGCTTTTAAGGGGTTGGGTAATACGATTATTGCTATATCTAGATGATCTTGGTAAGATGAGTAGCCTACTGAAGTTCCATTAATTTTAAAATCGAGAGAGTCAATAAAACCTTTGTCAATAGAGTCGGAAAAATGCATATCCAAATCCCCGTCTTCCATTTTTTGCCGACCTAAGGCGCTAAAGGTAGATTGATAGGCATTTGGCCATAAATGCATGTAGATCGTATCTAAATCTACGCTTGAGTTGTTCTTGTACTCAATTTCCTCAAAAGCCGAAAGTGTGTGATTCTTGTCGTTTAACTTGACTTTGATCGTGTGATTTACTTCTTGCTGGAAGTAAGATTGACCAAAAATTGAAAACGGAAGTAAAATGAATAAAATAGATAAAGCTCTCATCAATTATTTTTTGATAAGACGAATGTACTAGAAGTATGGTTACGATTGACGTTTTTAATTATCAGCGGTATGCACTTTACTTAGCCAATAGTCTAAAAGCCTATAAGTTCTTTCAATTTATCTTCTAATGCTGCTCCACGTAAGTTTTTGGCAATGATTACTCCATCTTTATCCAATAGAACAGTATGAGGTATCCCTCTGAATCCATAAAGTTTTACAGCTTCAGTTTGCCATTGCTTTAAGTCGGAAACATGATTGGGCCAGATAAGACCATCTTGCTTGATAGCAGCAACCCATCTGTTTTTATCCTTGTCTAAAGACACGCTAAAAACAGTGAACCCTTTTTCTTTGTACTTATTGTATGCTTTAACAACGTTTGGATTCTCTCTTCTACATGGTCCACACCATGATGCCCAGAAATCAATTAAAACATAGTTTCCTTTTAAAGAAGCGAGTGTAATTACTTTTCCTTCTGGACTTTTAAAATTCATCGCTGGCGCAACATGTCCAATCTCAGAAGCTTCTCTTGCTTTCTTAGCCTCTTCCTCTTGTTTAACTCGAACTTCAATTTGCGTTACTTTCTCTTGCATCGAAATATCATATTTCGATTCTGGATATTTTTCTGAAATACCGTTTGCGATTTTTTTGATTTGATCAAAATCCGTTAGGTCATTCAAATGAGAAATAGTTGTTAATGCAGAAAGGCTATTGTACGTTCTTCCGATAAACTCATCACGAAAAGCAACGAAATCAGCTTTTGTTGATTCTCCTTTTTTCTTTAACGCTTCTTTTTCTTCAGGAGTAGAATTTGGGTCTTTATACTTCTCATTAATTTCATTATTACTGTCACTAAATTTATTTAGCCCAGTTACAAATTCTTTAATCTCCTCTGACTCTTTAGAACCAGTAACGGTATATGACTTGTTCAAATCGGCAGCGTCACCGCCAAATGTTAAGTTTTGACCTTTGGACAAAATCAATAAAGCGAAATTATTATTCCCGAATCCAATCCTGTAAAAATCTGGATTTACTCCGGTTGCGGATATTTCGAATTTACCATTCTTCTTAATGCTGCAAGAATCTATTATAATCGGTTTTCCATTGTCAAAGTATTCAAGTACGATGGTTTTCCCTTCGGCATTTTCCAGTTTGCCTTTGATGGTAATATTTGCATCAACCGATTTAGCAAAAATGCTTGTTGAAAATAAAACGATTGTAATTACAAGTAGATATTTCATCCTAAAATTGATTTTAGCTTATTCTCAAGCTGTTGTCCACGCAAGTTAGTCTCAATAATCTTGCCATCTGTGTCAATTAACACAGTAAAGGGAATACTATTATATCCATAAATAGGAATTGTAGCAGTTTGCCATCCCTTTAAATCACTTGCATGATTTGGCCAAATTAGTCCGTCAGCTTGGATTGCGTTCGTCCAACGAGCCTTTTCCTTATCTAAAGAGAAACTGAAAATTTCGAATCCTTTATTCTTGTATTGGTTGTAAAGCTTAACAACTCTTGGATTCTCCGCACGACAAGGCTTACACCAAGAAGCCCAGAAATCCAATAAAACGACTTTTCCTTTTAGCGATGACAGCTTAATTACTTTACCATTCGGGTCTGGGAATTCAATGTCAGGAGCCATAGACCCTTTTTGAATTCGTTGAGGAGCACTTGCCATCATATAGTCTTGGGCTTTCTTCTTTACCGCATTCTGAATAATTGTAGCGTAGTGGGTATTAGGTAAAGACTTTTGAACTGCAGCACCAATCTTAGTAATGTAATCCATTTCAGTGCCAGGGTCAAGGTGATCGATCATTGTCACCATTACCGGAGATTCAATATTCTCTTCAATAAAGTTGTGCTTAAAAGCATTGAAAATATCACGTTTAGCTTCACTTTGTTTAATGAATTTTTCTCTACCCTTATCATCATTGAAAGCTAATTGCTCCATCGCTTCGTTGATTGTTTGAAGTTCCAAGTAAAATGAATTGTATTCGGTGAAGTATTCTTTCATCAGTTTGGAATCTTTACCAGCTTCCAAGAGTTGATACGAAGCAAAAAGATTCGCGCCTTCTGCGGAAATTTCAGTGGTACTTCCAGGTTCTAAAAAGAGTAAAAATGAATTCTCATTGCTAAATGCAACATTGTAAAATCCAGGGTCTTGAGCTGATGTTTCAATCGAAAAATTCCCATCTGCATCTATTGTTGCTGTGCCAGCTGGTTCAATTTTTCCTTGAGCGATGTAATTTAATTGGATGAGCGATCCTACAGATTCAGAAACATTTCCATTCACAGTAATAGTTCCCTCTTCTGAGATTTTTTCGTCCGTAAATGCAGGAATTTCTTCATCTGAATTAAGACCTACTTCATTTGAAGCCATCGGCTCTGGTAAGGCACTTTCACCGCAGCTAAATAGCAATGTGATTAATCCAATATATATCCAATACTTCATCTAAATCAATTTGTTTATTACTTGAGTAACTGATTTTGGGTCTGCAGATCCTTTCGAGGCTCGCATAATTTGTCCCATAAAAAAGCCCATCAATTTTTTCTCTCCGTTCTTAAGACGTTCAAATTCGTCTGGGTTGTCTTGAAATACAGATTTAACAATAGTCTCCAATTCATTTGAATCGCTTTTGACTATCCAACCATTTTTTTCTGCTAATTGTTCAGGCGAAGCCTCAGGTTCTCCAATTAAAGCAGGGAAAAGTCTTTGTTCTGCCGTGGAAGTTAAAATCTTCTTATCATCAACCAGTTTAATGATTTCCGAAATTTTCGCTGCCGTCAATGGAAACTGATCAATTTCTAATGCATTTTGATTCAGGTAAGATTTCACGCTTCCCATCATCCAATTGGCGGCAGCTTTATAATTCTCCGTCTTTTCGATAATTTCTTCAAAAAACAGTGCAATTTCCTTTGTGTCAGTTAAGTTTATCGCATCGTAATCCGATAAAGATAATTCTGAGGTGTATTTTTCGTACAGTTCGTGAGGTAAAGGAGGCATTTGCCCTTTTATAACGTCAATATACTCTTGCGTTACTCTTAACGGCTGTAAATCAGGTTCAGGGAAGTATCTATAATCATGCGCTTCTTCCTTGCTTCTCATTAATGAAGTGGTTCCAGACACGGCATCAAAACTTCTTGTTTCCATTGAAATGCTTCCGCCTGCTTCAATAATATCAATCTGTCTCGTGACTTCGTGATCAATTGCTCGTTGAACATTTCGGATGGAGTTCATATTCTTAATCTCACATCGCTCTCCGAATACCTTTGAGCCTTTCAGCATTACGGAAATGTTCGCATCGCAACGCATACTTCCTTCTTCCATATTACCATCACAGATGTCAAGGTATCGAACTAATTTCCTTACTTCGATTAAGTAATTATAGGCTTCTGTTGAATTCTTGAGTTCTGGTTCAGTTACAATTTCTACTAAAGGAACACCAGCTCGATTCAAATCAACTAAAGTATCATAAGGGTCTTGATCATGAATACTTTTCCCAGCATCTTCTTCTAAGTGGACCCGGGTAATGTTAATTATCTTCTCTTCGTTATCAGCATTTTTAATACTCACCTGACCGCCCCAACAAATTGGAGTTTTATCTTGGGTAATCTGATATCCTTTCGGAAGATCGGGATAGAAATAATTCTTCCGATCATAATTCATGTTTTCGGTAATGTCAGAACCAAGAGCTAGTCCAAGTTTAACTGCAAATCGAATGGTTTCCTTGTTCGCTTTAGGGAGCGATCCTGGATGGCCTAAAGAAATAGCACTGATATTAGTATTTGGTATCGCCCCAAATTCATTAACATCAGAACAGTAAGCTTTACTTTTAGTAAGTAATTGAGCATGCACTTCTAGTCCTATTACTGTCTCGTATTTATCGTAAACTGAACTCATAATTTTATAGCGACTCGATTAACTCGGTCATAATAATCGTCATTTTTGGTTCGGCAGCAGCTGCTACTTCCTGAACCATTTCATGGGTTACTTCAACTATCTTACCAGGAACTCCTAAGTCAGATATTATGGATACTCCAAAACAATCCATGCCCATGTGTTTTGCTGCAATAACCTCAGGAACGGTACTCATTCCAACAGCATCAGCGCCTATATTTCTTACATATGCATATTCAGCAGGAGTTTCTAATGTTGGTCCAGTTAGCCCTGCATAAGAACCTTCTGCAACTCGAATACCATGTTTCTTGGCAATTTCATGTGCTTTAGCAATCAATTTTCTGGAATATGGCTCACTCATATCGGGAAATCGCGGTCCGAGCTCATCCATGTTAGGACCAATTAAAGGATTGGTTGGGAATAAATTAATATGATCGTTTAAAATCATGATTTCTCCAATTTCATAGTCTGGATTTACTCCGCCAGAAGCATTGGACACTAACAGGGTTTGAACACCAAGCATTTTCATAACTCTTACAGGAAATACTACTGTGTTCATATGATAGCCTTCATAAAAATGAAATCTACCTTGCATCGCAACAATTTGTTTTCCACCTAATTTGCCGAAGATCAATTGTCCGGAATGGCCTTCTACAGTGGAAACAGGGAAGTCAGGAATGACACCATAAGGGATGGCGAAGTCCGTGTCTATTTCGTTGACTAGTCCACCTAATCCAGTGCCAAGAATGATTCCTATTTCAGGTTCATAATTGGTTAGGTCTTTTAGATGTTTAGCGGTTGCTTTTATAGTTTCTAACATGCTCTTCAATTTCAGTTTTAAAAGATTGCTCTTCATTTAGAAATGCCACTTCAATTTGGAGATAATAGAAGGGCAGTGCCGAAATACTTTCAATCGACTTTAAACGTTGGGCATCCTTCTCAGTAGTTAGGATGAGTTTTTCATCGTCAAAAGTATCGAATAAATTCCGAATTTTCACGATGTCTTTCTCGTTGAAAGGATGATGGTCTGGGAATTTTAAATGTTCGAAATTAATTTTGTCCTTATTTAACTGTTCCGTTAATGGTTTTGGATTAGCAATTCCAGTTACTAAAACTATGTTTTTGCCCTTTAATTCACTTAACGAATTGTGCTCAAGGTTTCCATTGATAGAGCGAATAACCCCGTATTTAAACTTTGAAAAATAAACGGCCTGATTTGGTTTCAGGTTCATTCTTATTCTAAAATCACTTTGATCTTCAACCGTTAATTCGGATGGGCATTTGGTAACGATTATAGTGTCTGCTCTATTTTTTCCAATAGGATATTCTCTTAAATCTCCCGTTGGGAGCATCCAATCTTTAAAAAAAGGTTTGTTATATTCTGTAAGTAATATGCTATGACTTGGAATAATTCCTCGATGCTGGTATGCATCATCTAGCAGAATACAGTTTAATTCGGCTTTATGTTTTACAAGTTCAATTACTCCGTTAACTCTGTCTTTATCCACAGCGACCACGATATTCGGGAATTTCGATTTGAATTGAAGGGGCTCATCTCCACAATCTCTGACGGTTGAATCTGTAGTTACGATCTTAAATCCTGAAACCGATCTTCCATATCCGCGACTCAAAGTGGCTAATTGGTTTTGGTTTTTCAGCAGGTGTATCAGATATTCGGTGTGCGGAGATTTCCCCGTTCCTCCAGCAGTTAGATTACCGATAGATATAACGGGAATTTCAAATTCAACACCTTTCATGATGTTGGTATTGAACAAAAAATTTCGAATAGCAGTAATGACTCCATATAGGAGGGAAAACGGAAACAATATGTATCTAATAATCTTCAATAACTACCTTTACAGCAAGACATACAAAACTGCATTTTTATTGTGTGATAGACAAGCATGATTTAGTTTTGGAATATTGAATTTAAGTTCTAGTCAAATAAGCTAGAACGAATTGATCGGATTAACTATGAAAATTAAAGAGGTAATAGAGGAGTTAGAGCTTTGGGCGCCAATCACATATCAAGAGTCTTATGATAATTCAGGGCTGATTGTTGGTGATAAAGAAATTGAAATTACTGGAGCACTCATTTGTTTGGATAGTATTGAGGAAGTGATCGATGAAGCAATTACTAAAAAATGCAACTTGGTTATTGCTCATCACCCCATCGTTTTTTCCGGATTGAAAACATTCGTTGGTAAGGACTACATTCAACGTACTATTATTAAAGCAATTAAAAATGACATCGCTATTTACGCAATTCACACAAATTTGGATCATGTGATTGATGGAGTTAACAGTGAGATCTGTAATCGGCTTGGCTTAGTCAATCAAAAAATTCTCGCTCCGAAAAAGGATCTATTAAGTAAGTTAGCTGTTTTTGTTCCTAAAGATCATCTCGATCTAGTTAGGAACGAGATGTTTAAGTATGGGGCAGGCTCTATTGGGAAATACGATGAATGCAGCTTTGTTACTCAAGGAGAAGGAAGTTTCCGAGCAAGCGATAATTCCAAGCCACATGTAGGAGAAATAGGTGAAAGACATTATGAAGCGGAAGTGAAAATTGAAGTCATTGTTCCAAATTATAGATTACATAAAGTAATTGGAAGAATGATTGCAGTACATCCTTATGAGGAGGTGGCTTATGATATTCACCCAATGCAAAATACATTAAGCGAAGTTGGGTCGGGAATGATTGGAAATTTGGAAAAGGAAGAAAATATACTCGATTTTTTAGCTAGAGTGAAAGAAACATTTAAAGCTGGAGCTATTAAATATACATCTGTAGCGGAAAACCCTACAGTTAAAACTGTTGCCGTTTGTGGTGGTTCTGGGTCTTTTTTGCTAAATAATGCAACTGCTCAAAAAGCAGATGTGTTCATTACGTCTGACTTTAAGTATCATCAGTTTTTCGATGGAAAAGGAATTGTTATTGCTGACATTGGACATTTTGAGTCAGAACAGTTCACAATTGAGCTAATTGGTAGGCGGCTAAAGGAAAAATTTACTACCTTCGCGGTTCATTTTACCAAGGTAAACACCAATCCGGTAAATTATTTGTAACAAATGGCGAAAAAAGCAAAAGACGGAAGTCCAGAACAAAAGCTGAGAGCTCTATACGATCTACAGATTATAGATTCGAAAATTGACAACATCAGAACAGTTCGTGGAGAGCTTCCTTTAGAGGTTCAAGATCTTGAAGATGAGATTACTGGTCTTCAAACTAGAGTTGATAAGTTGAGTGAAGAAATGGATGCTCTTAATAAAGAGGTTGCAGGGAAGAAAAACTTAATTGAAGAAGCAAAATTAGCAATTAAGAAATACGAAGAGCAGCAAAAGAATGTTAGAAATAACAGAGAATTCGATTCGATCTCTAAAGAAATTGAATTTCAGACGTTAGAAATTCAGTTGGCTGAAAAAAGAATTAAAGAATTCAGAGCGAAAATGACCGGTAAGCAAGAAGTGCTTGATGAGTCTAAAGTTCGAGTTGATGAAAGAAATGGTGATCTTGATATCAAGAACAAAGAATTAGAAGAAATCATTGAAGAGACTAAGAAAGAAGAAGAGATTCTTTTGAAAAAGTCAGGAGAAGCATCTAAAATTGTTGATGAGCGTTTATTTACTGCTTATTCAAGAATTAGAGAAGCGTCTAAGAATGGTTTAGCTGTTGTTCCTGTTCATAGAGGAGCGTCTGGAGGGTCTTTTATTAAGATACCACCTCAAAGACAATTAGATATCGCAGCAAGAAAGAAAATTATCGTTGATGAGCATTCTGGAAGAATCTTAGTTGATTCTGATTTAGCAGAAGAGCAAACTCAGAAAATGAATGAAATGATTGAAAAGCTGATGGCTAAGTAATCATTTTTTTAAGAAAGTAAAAAGGGGTCTCGATTTATCGAGACCCCTTTTTTTTGTTACTGCGCTTAGGTTTTAGTCTAGGAACTTCCTAGGATTTGATAGCAGTTGTTGTTGTAGCGTTAATGTTAATATCTGAAGCCAACTGTTACAGTGGCTCTGTTCGTGTTCTTATTGATGTTTGCGGCATCAATTAATGCAGGGTCATATAAGTAGAAGTCCTCACTAGAAGTGCTGATCACGTAAGCCGCATCGATATAGAAGTTATTATTTCTAAACCCTAATCCAGCAGAATAATTGATTTGCGCAGCATTAGTCTCAACTAAGGCGCTTTGGCGATATTGAGCTCCAGCTCTAACCAAAATTGCTGATCCTAACTTTACTTCTGCTCCTAGTCTGATAGTGGAAGCTTTTCTGTAAACATTACCAATAGCTGTGTTTTCATCTGTAAATGAATATTCAACTGGCGAATACGCTGTAGATGAAAGTTGTGCTCTTGCATAATCCTTCATTTCATAATCAATAGAAATCGCGGCTCTCTTCGCAACTACAATAGATGCGCTCGCAGTTAATTTAGCTGGAGTTCTAAGTTTGTAAACATACGATCCAGGATCACTAGATGTAGAATAGGTGTCTCCATTGTCGAAATTAGTGGTCATGTCGTTGCCCCACCTGTCAGACATCCTGTAGGCCGTAGGAGTCTGGTACGAAAGACCAATTCTAACTCCATCTAGCGGAAGTACAATTAATCCGGCTTTAAAATTAAAACCCGAACCAGTGGTCTTTAAGTTTTGAGTGTATGTGAAATTATCGAGTTGGTTGATGGTGTCATTAGATACTGATTCGTAATGCGTAGCAGTTTCGTTGAATCTTAATGTAGGGATTCCAATACTTCCGCCTACGTATATTTTATTTGCATAGTTCCCACTTAACGCAAGTTCCGTAGAGGCCATATTACCTGTTCTGTTAATCGTTTTTAACACATTCGTACCACCGTTGATTGCAGAAATGTAGTTATTAGCAATGATTGGATCCGGGTCGATTAGGTAAGTTTCGTAAGCTAAATAACTGTCGTAGTTATTTGTATTAATCAAATCCGCACTAGCCGTGCCTTCTGCCCAATCTGCAAATACTAATGAATATGAATTTCCAGGGTCTCCAGCTATAGAAATATTCTCGTTGAAATTATTCTGCCTGTTATATGTAAGGCCAAACTGAACACTTTGCCATCCAATTGCTTTTTTGTTTTTGAAGTTGTGTGTTCCTACGAAACCAATGTTTGGAATGTTGAAGTTCCCTTTTGAGTTGTCAGTAGTTTGACCGTAAAAGTCTGTACTGGCATTCATAAATGCACTTTGAATCGAAAACGAAAATTCGTTTTTACTGAACCGAGCCATTGAAGCTGGGTTGATTCCTATTGCGGACACATCACCACCTAATGAACCGAATGCACCACCCATACCCATGTATCTTGCTGATCCTTCGTAATTAGTTAACGAATAACGATACGCGTCAATTTCGTTTTGAGCGGTTCCTGATAGGCATAACACACCTAAAAGAGCGATTAAAATTTGCTTCTTCATGATTATCTAGATTAAGGTGTAGTTAATTATCTTCTTCCTCCTGAACGTGATGAACTTGAGCTACTAGGTTTTGATCCTCCGCTTGATCTTGAGCTAGAACCGCTTGATCTTGAGCTGGAGCCAGACGATCTTGAGCTAGAACCAGACGATCTTGAAGATGATCCAGTGCTTCTGCTAGGAGAAGTACTTCTTGAGGGGGTTGAACTACCTCTACTTGGAGTGCCTGATCCTCTTGAAGGAGTTGAACTACCTCTACTTGGTGTGCCTGTCCCTCTTGATGGAGTCGTAGTTGTTCCTCTTGATGGAGTCGTTGTCCCTCTGTTTGGATAATTGCTAGTTCCTCTAGGTTGAGTCGTGGTTGTTCCTCTGCTTGGAGTAGTTGTAGAACTATTTCCTCTTGCAGAAGGGTGAGCGCTAGTTCTGCTAGCGTGATCTCTACTTCCATATTGAGGTTTTACATCGCCTCCTTTAGACCAGTCTCTAGCTCCAACGTTTCTTGCATTGCTAGTAATTGTTGAGCCGTCTGACCAAGGTGAAGCTGAAGTGGGAGCATTCGAGTTAGTTGCCAATTGAACCGGCTCTCTTACTATAGTAGAACTTGCAGCTGCTCCTCTGCTGACCAATGCGCCTGAACCAGAGTTCCCCAAAGTAGCGTTAGGAGTCTTGTTAATTAAAAGTCCGCTTCCTTTTCCTGTATAAGTTTCATGATTTGTTGCACCTACAGTAGATGTTCCGCCCGTTTCACCAGCAGTTGCTAAACCAGCTCGGTTCTCAATCAAGCCCAATGTGTTGTTGCCGTACTGCCCAGGAGTTGTGTTTCCGTAAGTTGAACCATTTCCTGAGTTCGTTGACCCATTTCCTGGTCTCGGTCCGAAGTTTGTGTTTCCGTTTCCAGAATCACCACCCCATCCATTTCCGTTAGAAGCAAAGTTGTTACCCCAGCCGTTTCCATAACCATATCCGTTTCCGTAACCATATCCACCACCATAACCGTATCCGTTATAGTATGGGTTTCCGTATCCGTATCCACCGTAGCCATATCCGCCATAACCGTAACCCCAGTTATTAGAATAGTATCCATTATTGTGGTGGTGATGACCATGTCCGTTCCCATAATAAGAGTTTCCGTACCAGTTGTTTCCATACCCACCATAGTAGTTGTAACCATATCCATAGTTGTTACATCCTCCATAGCTGTATGTGTTCCATCCTGAATTCCAATATGGGTCATAACAAGAGTTGTAATTTCTATAATTGTTCGGATAGCTTCCGTAATAATTGTTAGTTACGTTGGTTCCGCAATCGTTACAATCGTTGCTTTTATAGTTTGGATCATAATAATCTTCAGAATAAAGTTCTTTTTCGTAATTTTTTTCTGGTTCAACAACAGCAGGTTTTTCTACTGCATTGTTATATACATCGTCTTGAACAATGCTCTTTTGAATGCCGCAAGAAGAGAGTACTATGGCAATTAATATTGTGATTGGTGCTAACTTTTTCATATTACGGTCAATTTTATGGTTAGACATTTATAAATTTACGAGGTTTAATTAAAATTATAAGCGTCTGCTCGTTTTATTTAATAAAAACTTAGTTAAAGTCGTTAACAGAAAAATAACAAATACCGTACCAAAAATATTATATGGGAAAAGGATTAACAAAAAGAGAGGAAAATTACTCCGAATGGTACAACGAAATTGTTGAAAAGGCCGATCTGGCGGAGAGTTCAGGAGTTAGGGGTTGTATGGTGATTAAACCTTACGGTTTTGCTATTTGGGAGAAAATGCAGGCCCAATTGGACAAGAGATTCAAAGAAACGGGTCACCAAAACGCATATTTCCCAATATTTATTCCGAAAAGTTTATTCGAAGCGGAAGAAAAAAATGCAGAAGGCTTTGCTAAAGAATGTGCAGTTGTAACTCATTATCGGTTAAAAGCAGATCCAAACGACTCTTCTAAACTTATTGTGGATCCGGATGCAAAATTGGAAGAAGAACTAATTGTTCGACCTACCAGTGAAGCGATTATATGGAGCACCTATAAGAAGTGGATCCAATCTTATCGGGATTTGCCGATTTTAATTAATCAATGGGCCAATGTGGTAAGATGGGAAATGAGAACTAGGTTGTTTTTAAGAACCGCAGAGTTCTTATGGCAAGAAGGACATACGGCTCATGCTACTAAAGCTGAAGCTATTGAGGAATCGGAAAAAATGCTGAAAGTGTATGCGGAATTTGCTGAAGAACATATGGCGATGCCTGTTCTTCAAGGTATTAAAACAGCGGCTGAAAGATTTGCTGGCGCAGAAGAAACCTACTGCATTGAAGCAATGATGCAAGATGGTAAAGCACTTCAAGCAGGTACATCTCATTTTCTTGGTCAGAATTTTGCAAAAGCCTTTGATGTTAAGTTTGCTGATAAAGAAGGAAAGCAAGAACTTGTATGGGCAACTTCATGGGGTGTATCCACAAGGTTGATGGGGGCGTTAATTATGAGCCACTCTGATGATTTTGGGTTAGTTCTTCCACCGAAATTGGCACCAATCCAAGTAGTAATCGTTCCTATATACAAGACAGATGAAGAATTAGCTTCTATTTCAACTTATGTAAATGGGCTAGTTGACGACTTGAAAAGTAAAGATGTTTCCGTTAAATATGATGATGACGCTAATAAAAGAGCTGGATGGAAGTTTGCTGAATACGAGATGAAAGGAGTGCCAATTAGAATAGCAATCGGACCAAAGGACATGGAGAAAGGGACTGTTGAGCTTTCAAGAAGAGATACTCCAGGTAGAGACGGGAAACAATATCTTCCCCAAGAAGGATTATCTGAAGGTGTAGTTGAAATACTAGATGATATTCAGAATTCGCTTTATCAAAAAGCCTTAGATTTCAGGAAAGAGAAAACAACTACGGTTGATACTTACGATGAATTTAAGGAGGTGCTCGAATCTAAAGGAGGGTTTATCTTGGCACATTGGGATGGATCAGAAGAGACCGAGAACAAAATTAAACAAGAAACAAAAGCAACTATCAGATGTTTGCTGATAGACGGGGAGAATGAAGAAGGTACTTGTGTCTATTCTGGAAACCCATCTAAGCAACGAGCAGTATTTGCAAAAGCATATTAATATGGAAAACCCAACAGCTAGAGAACTCATCTTTAATACGATTAAGGATAAGACCTCATTGAAACAAGATGTGTTTAATAACCTTAAACTAAATTTTAAGGTGCTGAAAACTGTTTTAAAAGAAATGGCGGATGATCTTAGGGATAAGATGGAGGAAGAAGATGACCGGGTTAAGATTGAATATAGAGATAAGGGAGACTATGAAGCTCAACTTCAAATTGGAGGAGATGTCCTTATTTTTAATATGCATACGAATGTATTCCAGTTTGATAGTTCGAATAGCCTTTGGAAAACATCTTACCTGAAAGAGAACGGCAATCGAGGATTTACAGGAATAATAAACATTTATAATTTCCTTTCGGACTCATTTAAGTATAACAGAGTGCATGATTCCGGATATATGATTGCAAGAGTATTTGTAAATGCGGAAAACCATTTCATGGTGCAAGGGAAAAGGCAACTTGGCTTTTTGTACAATGACTTTATAAATATGAGTATGTCTAAAGAGTATATGGAGAAGGTTATTGAGTCTGCGATTCTTTATACACTTGACTTTGATTTATTCACTCCGCCTTATGAGAATGTGCAAGAAGTGTCTGTAATGGAGATGCAGTCTTTAAGTGATACGCTGCAGATAAAAACAGGTAAACGATTAGGGTTTGTATTTCAAGCCGATACAGATACCGTTTAACATTCCTTATTTGAAGTATTATGATTTGAGTTATATTTAGCTGATTATCAGAGGTTGGTAGTGTTTAATAACCTTGTTGATCTCAAAAAATCAAAATAAAACGTAAAAAAGTTCAGATCACATTTGGCGAAATTGAATTTTATTATACATTTGCACTCCAATTCCAAATAGTTAAAGCTGTTTGGGTTAAATTGGCCCGTTCGTCTAGGGGTTAGGACGCCAGGTTTTCATCCTGGTAACAGGGGTTCGATTCCCCTACGGGCTACAACTTTATAAGTAATTATGGCAAATCATAAAAGTGCATTAAAGAGAATTAGATCTAACGAATCTAAAAGACTTAGAAATAAATTTTATTATAAGACTACTCGAAACGCAGTTAGAGGTCTTAGAGAGACTACGGATAAGAAAGAAGCGGCAAAATTGCTTCCAACTGTTTGTGGAATGTTAGATAGATTAGCAAAAACCAACGTTATTCATAAGAATAAGGCTGGAAACTTGAAGTCTAGTTTAACGAAGCACGTAAACGCTCTTTAAGTAAAAGATTTTGTTCCAATTTCATTGGAATTAAAGGTCTCCTCGTATACGGGGGGACCTTTTTGCGTTTGGGAATTCTCAAATTTTCCCATGTCATTGCGTATGAAACAAACATTAACCCCAGAAAATAAGTCAATAAAAAATTGGTCCGTTGAAGATAGGCCAAGAGAAAAATTATCCCAAAAAGGCCGGGCTGTTTTATCAGAGGCCGAATTATTGGCGATTATTTTAGGTTCAGGAAATCGAAATGAATCAGCTGTTGAACTTTCAAGAAGAATTCTAAGTGATCAAGGCAACGATTTGAATCAACTTTCAAAAATGAATATTAATTCTTTGATGAAGTACAATGGAATTGGCGAGGCAAAAGCTATTTCCATGATTGCTGCGTTGGAGCTTGGAAGACGAAGAACGAATGAAAATTTTGATCTCAAGTCCAAAATTCAATCTAGCAATGCTGCATTTGAAATTATTAAATCAAACTTTCTCGATTTACCTCATGAAGAGTTCTGGATGATATGCCTCAATAGAGCTAATAAAGTGATCTGTAAACTGCCAATTAGTAAAGGAGGCGTCTCGGGAACGGTTGCGGATCTAAAATTGATCTTCAAATCAGCACTTGAACAATTAGCGAGTTCAATTATCGTTTGTCATAATCACCCCTCAGGAAACCTAGAAGCTAGTCGTGCAGATATCGACTTAACTAAGAAAATAAAAGAAGCAGGAAAAATAATGGATATACCATTACTCGATCATCTCATCGTTTCAGACTATAATTATTTTAGTTTTGCAGATAGCGGAATCTTATGATGAAAATTTTAACCATAGTAGGTGCCAGACCTCAGCTTATTAAAGCAGCGGCAATCAGTCGTGCAATTAGAAACGTTTTTAGCGATAGAATCGAGGAGGTTATCCTGCATACAGGACAGCATTACGATGAAAACATGTCGGAAATCTTCTTTACCGAGCTGGCTATACCAAGACCAGAGATCAATTTAAAAGTAGGATCTGGATCTCATGGGAGTCAAACCGCAAGGATGCTTGAAGGAGTAGAGCAAGCTATATTAGCGTATAAGCCAGATGCGCTCGTTATATATGGTGATACTAATTCTACGTGCGCTGGAGCGTTAGCGGCAGCTAAGATGCATGTGCCTGTGGTTCACATAGAAGCGGGTCTTAGATCATTTAATAAGAAAATGCCTGAAGAGGTCAATCGAATTACTGCAGATCACATGTCAACGCTCTTATTCTCTCCTAATGAAAGTGGAGTGAGTAATTTGACTAAAGAAGGTTTTGATGTAGAGGCTGAGGGGCCTCATGATATTGATAATCCGAAAGTATATCAATGTGGAGATATCATGTATGATAACAGTTTGCATTTCTCTAACCTTTCTGACGGGAAATCTAAAGCCAAACAGAAGCTTGGCTTGGAAAAAGGATCTTACATCCTTTCAACTGTGCATAGACCATCCAATACAGATATCCCGGAGAATTTAACTGCGATATTTGAGGCTTTTCTAGAGTTAGTGGAGCAAGGAAATGTAATATTAATGCCACTTCACCCAAGAACAGTTGCTGCAATGAAACGAAACTTGCAAGCGGATTTAATGCATCGAATAGAAAGTAGTGATGGTATTCACTTGCTATCACCAGCTTCTTTTCTCGAAATTATCGATCTGGAGAAAAATGCAAAAATGTTAGTCAGTGATTCAGGGGGTATGCAAAAAGAAGCGTTCTTTTTTAATAAACCGTGCGTTGTTTTAAGAGATGAAACCGAATGGGTTGAATTGATCGAAAATGGGAATGCAATTCTAACAGGCCCAAGCAAATCAAAGATATTAGATGCAGTGGCCCATTTTGAAAAGACTCCGGACTTAACTTTTCCTAATTTTTACGGAGATGGAAAAGCAGCTGAATTTATTTGTTCTGAAATCCTTAAACAACTTTCAAAAGATTGATCAAATCTGTTATTAAATACTCAGGTAACTTTTTGCTGTCGCCAATAAATGGAGATGCTAGAAAAGTTGTGGGCAGAGATTTGTTCGCTTCTTTATCTAAGGAGGCTTTTACTAAAGAAGATCGATTAAAAGGAATGGAAGCTTGCATTGATTGGCTGGTTTCTGCTCAAGATAATATGCGAGATGATGGTTTCGGATCTTATCATTTAATTGAAGGATGGACAACATCATATCCGGAAACTTCGGGCTATATTATCGATTCTCTTGTTTCCTTTGCGAAACAAAATGATCGTCCAGATTTGATCGAACGCTGTGTTAAATGTGCAGATTGGTTATTGAAAATTCAAAAGCCAAGTGGCGGATGGCAAAGTATGACTATAGGCCATCAGCGACCAGAGGTCGTCTTTAATACTGGTCAAGTTCTAAGAGGTTTATACGCTGTTTACTTGCAGTCAGGAAATAAAAAGTATTTAGAAAGTTGTGAAAAAGCAATTAATTGGCTTTGCGATATTCAAGAAGAAGATGGTGCCTGGAGAAAACACGCCTTTATGAATGTTGAACGGGTTTACGATAGTTACGTAGACGCTCCAATGCTAAATGTGAATACGAGTTCCAATGATTCCCGCTTTGCAGAGAAAGCAATTAAAAATTTAGATTGGATTGTTACTAATAAACAATCGGAAAATGGATGGTTTAGTGATTGTGATAATACCCTTCATAAAAACGATAAACCAATCTTACATACCATCGCTTATACAATTGACGGTTTATTAGATAGTGCAAAACTTACAGGAAATCAAAGCTATTTTGATGCAGCCGTAAAACCAGCTCGAAAACTTCTAGAAGCCTACTTAGAAACTGGAAAGCTAAATGGACGGTATGATGCAAGCTGGAAAGGATCCGAAAATGTAATTTTAACGGGCTGTGCCCAGATTAGTGTTTGTTGGCTTAAAATATATCAAGAGAATAATGAACCCAGCTTTCTAGAAGGAGCAAATAAGCTTATTAACGTATTGCTAGCTGCACAACAAAGAACATTTTCAGGTAGCGAATCGATCAAAGGAGCACTTTCTGGGTCTTATCCTATTTGGGGCAGATATGAGAATTTTTCGTTTCCCAATTGGGCCACAAAATATCTCTTGGATGCATTAATGTTAGAACAAGAAATAATTGGTGGAAATGACTGATCGATTAAACATCTTGTTTTTGTCTAGTTGGTATCCTAATCGAGTTACTACTACCAAAGGAAACTTTGTACAAAGACATGCTGAGGCCGTTGCCACCAGGTGCAATGTGATAATGGTTAATGTTATTGAAGATCCAAAACTGACAACCGAGAAGTTTGAAATGGTTCGATCAGCGATCAACGGAGTTGATACGCTTCAGGTTTACACGAAGCCGGGAATTTCTAAACTTTCAAAATGGTCAAGGTTTTTTAAAGGATATGATCATGCCATGGCTCAAGTTCTAAAGGAGTTTAAGCCAGATGTAATACATGGGAATGTGTTTTTTCCTGTTGGGATTGTCGCCAAAAAATGGTCATTAAGATTAAAAATCCCAATGGTGTTTACTGAGCATTTAACATCTTATTTGCCAGCAAATCGACATACCTTAAAATCAAAACACTTACGATCAATTAAAACTTCGGCAGCTTTAACCAGTAAAATTTTACCAGTTTCTCATGACCTTAAAAAGGCCATGCAAGAGTTGAATATTGGGTCGGAATATGAGGTGGTGCCTAACGTGGTTGATACATCCTTGTTCAAGCCAAATTTCGATGAGCGTAAATTAAAAAGGATTATTCATGTTTCTACCGCCAAGGATTTTCACAAGAATGTTTCAGGAATCTTAAGAACCATTACTGAACTTAAAAAACAAAGATCAGATTTTGACTTACTGATTATAAGCGATGGCGATCTAGCGCCACATAGAAAATTAGCAAACGATTTAGAAATAGATGATGTTGTGACGTTTGAAGAAGAGCAACCTATTGAGGAGATCGGAGTAAAAATGGGAAAATCAGACCTTTTCTTACTATTCTCCAATTTTGAAAATTTACCTTGTGTTATTATCGAAGCGTTAAGCGCTGGTCTTCCAGTTGTTTCTACAAATGTTGGCGGAATCCCAGAAATGTTAGATGACTCCAACGGGAAGATGGTTAACCCTAAAGATGAAAAAGCCCTCTTGGAAAGCATTATCGAAGTTTTAGATAGTGAATCATACGATGCTAAAGAAATTTCGATTCAAGCACAGCGCAAATACAGCATTGAAGCTGTGTCTTCTCAACTATTGAAAATTTACAAAGAGGTAATCCCGTCTTCACGATGAAGGTTGTAGCGAGAAAAAATATCGATACAGCGAAATGGGACACCATGATTTGGAACAATGACAATGCATTGTTTTATAATTTATCATGGACGCTAGATGCACTATGCCAGGAGTGGGTGGGAGTTATTAAAGGAGACTATGAATCAGCTATTGCCATACCTATTCAACGTAAAATTGGTGTGAAATATACCTTTAACCCATTTTTATTTCATCGAATATCAATGGTGGGAGGCTTAAGTCAGTCAGAAGTGGATGAAGCCTTATGGATGGCGGCAAAGTATGTTGATATTAGATCTAGAGAACCATTAGAAGGTGCCGTAGAGTGGGGTAATTACGAGTTGGATCTATCTAAAAACTACTTAGAGTTAGTTCAATCTTATTCAACCGGGGCGAAGCGAAACTTGAAAAAAGCGACCAAGAATAATTTAGAATTTAAACCAGAAGCGAATGCAGGTTTAATTTCAGTCTTTTTCAAAGAGAATGTTTCGTTTTTGAAGCTTGGTATTAAAGCGAATGAATACGAGAATTTTGAAAAATTAATGTTGGAGGCGATGGATTGTGAAATAGGAAATGGTTTCTCTGTTTGGTTCGAAGATGAAGTTGTTGCTTCAGGTTTTGTAGTGAATTTTAATGGTCGAATTACCTTTGTTAAAGGAACTAGCAATGATCAAGGGCGTGAGCTTGGAGCAATGCCTTACTTAATGGATCGAATAATTGAAAAGTACTCTGAGACTAATTCCATATTTGATTTTGCTGGTTCAAACGTGAAATCGCTAGGTCAGTTTTATCAATCTTTCGGTGCGAGCAACCGACCAATCTATTATCTAAAACGAAATAACCTTCCGTTCCCATTGAACCAGATTAAAAAGTAGCGTCAGCGTCTAAAACATCTACGGCTGATTTTTTCTTCTTGATTTTGTTTCTCTGTTTTAAGATTCCTCTCAGTAGAATAACGACCCCAAAAACAATTAAAATGAATGGATAAATGAATATCAAGTCGTAATATATTCCTGCTACGAGCCAAGCAATTCCGCCAATAATAACAATTATTCCAGCAAGGATTCCGTTTTTAATTCCGACTGCAGATAAACCCATCGTGTCATCACTGGCCTGCATTTCGGCTTGCTTCTTTAAGTTAAGTTCATGAGCAATAAATTGCTTTTCATTTCGCTCGTATTCTGGGCAAGTATGGTCCCACTCGGGTTTCGCATCCGT
>JBLIOB010000017.1:0-29634 GCA_047639575.1 Parvicellaceae bacterium | reverse complement strand
TCTCGGTCTTCCGTTGTTGCCAATTGCTTTATTGAAGAATTTCTGTGCTGACATTTTCTGTCTTCTCTTGGTTAACAAGAAATCTACAGTATTGCCTTCCTTGTCAACAGCTCTGTATAGGTATCGATCTTTGCCTGCTACTTTGATGCAAGTCGAGATTTGCAATCTCTTCCATTCTCCAACTATCTCCTACTTGGAATTTCCTTCGATGCATATTCTTCTCTATTATTGGAGAAAACTTAAATACCCATCTTTGAATGGTAGAATGATCTACTTCAACAACTCTCATCTGGAGTAATTCTTCTATATCTTAACGTAAATCTCAATTTGAAATAGACCGCTTGAAGAATTATTGCTTTTGGGTAACGATGGTGTTTGAACATGCCTCTTGAGTTTTCACCTCAAAAGTAGTTTCTTTTACTTTTGACCGAATTAATGCGACAGAACCCCAATAGTTTGTAATAACAAAAAACCTATTCACTTTCGTAAATAGGTTTTGTTTTTCTAGTGCCCTAAATAAAAAAGACGGGAGAAGGATTCCCTTTTTGGTAAGCTCTGTTTTGAGCCTTATTTCACATATTGAATCAATAAGTCCGCTAGTTTCAATGCATCTTCTTCGTGCATAACGACTACTGATGTCGGAAATTTGATTGTAGATGCTTAGGCTAACAGTATCTGGCGTGTCTTCTGTAATTTTTTCCTTAATAGAATCGATGTAGCTTAATTCACTTTCGGATAGTTGTGCGAATGTTGATCCAAAAGTCAGCACTGAAAATATAATTAGGAGTCATCTCATACTTCTATTCCTATTATACATATATCATCAACTTGTTCAAAATCTCTTTTCCATTTTTCTAATGAAACTAAAAGTAATTCCTTTTGAACACTCATTTCAGAACTATATGATTCAACTAGCATAGTCTTCAAAGTTTTAGGTTTAAGTTTCTTGCCTTTTTCTCCCCCAAACTGATCTGCATAACCGTCCGTAAATCCATAAACACGATCTCCTGGGAGAAGTTCAAGGGTCTTGGTTGTAAAGGATTTTAGCTCATCCCCATAACTGCCAACTGGTTGTTTGTCTGCAACTGTTTCAAGCAGTCCAATTTCATCTGTTTCATTAATTTTGAATACTCGCTGAAGATCTGAAGCTTGTGTGTTCTGAAGGTTTCTAATAATCCATAAGGAGTTATTTGCGCCTGAATAATCCAGTTGATTGGTTGATTTATTCCATTTACATAAAGAAATATCCATTCCATCTCTTTGCTTAATATCTTGGTCTTCGTTGTCTAATGCTTTAATTATTTTATTTCGAAGCGCATTAAGAATTTCAGAGGTGTCAGTAATACCATTTTCGATTATGATTTCATTTAGAAAACCTATTCCAAGCATACTCATAAAAGCCCCAGGAACACCATGACCTGTGCAGTCTGCAACCACCCAGTAAGTAGTTTCATTGTTCGTATATGCCCAATAAAAATCACCAGAAACGATGTCTTTCGGTTCAAATAGAATAAATCTTTTTTCGGAAACACTGTTCCAATAAGCTGCAGAAGTCAGTAAAGCTTCCTGAATCCTCTTTCCGTAATTAATAGAGTCGGTAATTTCTTGATGCTTTTCAGCAATTTCCAAACTTCTACTATGAGCAATTTGCGTTTGCTCTTCTGCAATGTCTCTTTGTTTTTCAACTTCCTTTTTTTGATTGGATATTTTTTGATTGTCCTTTCTCTTACGAGATAACGATAACGCTATTAGAATAAGCATAAATAGAGCAGCAGCGAGCGCTATTGCAATTACCCAGATAAACAAATACTGATTCCGCTCTTTTTCCTTGCCTTGGAGCAGTTCCGCTTTTCTCAATTCCCTTTCTTTAGCAAACAATGTTATTTCCGCATTTTGCCGGTCGAAATCATATTTGCCCTGAATGTTGGCCATCGTTTCTGTGAAATCCGACTGGTGTAATGCAATTGAAAGTTGTTTGGCGGTATCTAAATAAGTAAATGCCTTTTTCCATTGCCCCATTTTCTTGTAGGCTATGGCTAAAGAGTTCATCACTTCTTCTCTTTCTGAAATCCCATCAATTAAACTATAATACGAAGCTGCATCTAATAGTAGATCTATAGATAGACTAGGGTCACCTTGGTCTATAAAGGCGTTGGCAATTGACACGTTTGCCATTTGAATTCCATAAGGATCATTCACTTCTTCACTTATTGATTTGCCATGTTCATAGTATACAAAGGCTTTTTCATATTGTTTCAGATGCGAATAAGTATCTCCCAAATAGTTATACCCGAAACTTTCTGAATATCTTGAGCCGGACTGATGGTCTATCGCGATAGATCTGGTGAAATAGGGCAAAGCCTGTTCATGAAGATCCAATTCCATTAATGATAAGCCCGTGTTGTTCATGGCGCTGGAATACAATTCGCAAATTGTATCGTTTTCGTTTAATAAAATCTCTTGACACCTTTTATAGTATAATATAGACTGATCGAATTGATCTTGTTCATAAAAGCAAAGGCCTAGATTATTACAACTCGCGGCAATACGCAATGGTTCATTAGCCTTCTCTCGATACCTTAGTCCAATCATCAAGTGTTCAATGGCTCGTTTGAAATTACCCAGCTCCATCGTAACGGTCCCGATATTATTGTGAATTGAACCGAGGTTTGATATTCCGATTTCCAAGGAATCTAATTCCAGACATTTTTCAAATAATTCGACAGCTTTCAATGACTCACCTACCATAGCATGGCTAATAGCAAGCAAGTTGTATGATTGCATTTGCCAATTAGCATTATTGCTTTTATCAGCAATATCGAGTGCGATATTTGCAAAGGATCTGCATGCAGCTAAATCCCTTTGTTTCATGTAGTCCGCAATTTCAATTACCCTCCAGTACCCAACAGTATCATATTGTACGCCAAACTTTTCATGTTCGCTCATTAGCGAATCCAATCTGGCTTGTCCATAGACCAGGGTAGTACAGAATAAAATAGATAAAAGGATGAATTTCATTAGGTGGTTAAAATTAACCATTTATTTGTCAGATGAGTTGATGTCTTTGCTCAATTTAAAATAAGGCGAATTTGACATGAATATTATTTTTTTTTCAAATACTTGTTGGGAGAGCCCTACACTTTCGTACCTTAGTCCACGTTAAACAGCACGTAATCAAGCTGTTATATTTTTTATTTTTAATCTAAATCGATTTAGATTAAGTGCAAACGAAAACAAGATGTTAAAATCAGCCACAATAAGAACGATATTTTTACCCCTGACAATCGTTCTTTTTAGCCTTTTGGGAATTAACGAGGCAAAATCTCAATGTACACACTCTATTGATTTGACCGATACTTACGGTGATGGTTGGAATGGAGGAACGGTTACGGTTAATGTAAACGGTGTTCCTGTATTAACAAACATTACGTTTGGAGCCGGTTTTGGTCCGCAAAATTTTACATTTTCTGCATCTTCTGGAGATGTAATTACTGTAGTAAGAACTGCTGATGGAGGATATCCGGTTGAAATGAGAGTAGAAGTTTATGATGGAGGAGGGTCTACCATTATTGCATTGCAGCAGCCACCGTTAGCTCCTGGAGTTAATGGTGTTGGTTTTTGCTCAAATCCTGATACACCTTGTGGTGCTGGAGGTTTAATTACATGTACAACTAGATTACTTGGTACTAATGCAGGAATGACTAATTCAGGAATTGCAGCTCCGAGTTGTGGAAGCTATGCCGGGGGAGACTGTTGGTATTCGGTTACGGTTCCAGCAAGTGGACAGATTCAGGCCGAAGCTTATCCAGGAACACTATCAGATATGGCAATGGCCGTATATACTGTTACTGCTGGATGTGCAAGTGCATTTACAGAACAGGCCTGTGACGATAATTCAGGAGAAGGAAATATGCCTAAAGTAACAGTAACAGGATTAGCAGCAGGTTCAACGGCATATATGAGGATATGGGATAAGAATAATGATCAAACTGGAAATTTCACAATTGAAGTAAGAGACTTTGGATCGCTATTTTGTTTTACAGGAAACGCAGTGGATTTAGGCGGTGGATGTGGTCAACTCACTTCTGCCTCTAACGGTCAAAATGGTGCGATTTGGGATGCGGATGACCAAATGGATTTTTCAGGTGATTTCACTTTTGACTTTACAGTTAACCTCGGAACAAGCGATGCCGGGGCAGATGGTATGTGTTTTGTAATGCACAATGACCCTTCAGGTTTGGCGACAACCGGAATATCAGGGAATGCGTTAGGTGCTGGTGGAATTACTAACTCTTTAATTGTGGAGATAGATACGTATATCAACACGGAAGATAGAAATGATGGGCTTACCGGTTTAGGATGTGCTAGTGGACTAGATTGGGATCACCTGGATATTTGGACGAATGGAATAGTTAATCCAGGAAATTGTACTTCGGGAGCAAGAGTTATTGCAAGTGCTTCGGAATTGTTAAATGGAGCTTCTCTTTATAATATTGAAAACGGGAACGATCATATTTTACGAATAGCTTATATATCTGCTACTCAATTATTCACAGCAACAATATTAAATGCTGCCGGAACAGTAACTTATGGGACTGTCTCCTATACTTCAGTAGATCCGATAGTTATCTTTGGAACAGACACCCCTTATTTTGGATTTACTGCTTCTACAGGAGGTTTAAACAACCAACAGTCTGGATGTTTAGCAACAGCCTTCACATCTCTTCCGATAGAGTACTTAAGTTTCGATGCTACTTGTACTCAGAATCAAGTAGAATTGAATTGGGTAACTGGAAGCGAGATAAACAATGATTTCTATTCCGTAGAAAGAAGCGCTGATGGGATTGATTTCGCTGAAATTGCAAGAATGGATGGTGCTGGAAATTCTGCTCAGCAGTTATATTATTCTTGGATTGATTATTCGCCATTACCTGATCAATCATTTTATCGCATTAAACAAACAGATTTCGATGGTAAATTTGATTACTCTTTGATTAAAGCTGCCACCTGCGGTCAGTTTGAAGTTTCAATATATCCGAATCCTGTGGAAGACGTATTACATCTTAAACACAACTCATTGAATTTCAACTTTGAAGTTAGAAATGCTTTAGGTCAGAGAGTTCCTGTGGCGGTTGTCAGCTCGAATCAAACCTTATTAGAGTTAGACATGAGCACGCTAATGAGTGGAGTATATTTCATTACCACTATTGAAAATGGAGATGTGAGCACGGAAAAAGTAATGGTGCGATAAATAATACTTTAGAGTTCAGTAAGAAATTGACCACAAGATTTTCTGACAATCAATTCGGTTGATAAACAAACTTCTAAAGGTTCTTTTGAGTTATCGTCAGACTCAATAACTTCCAATAATACCTGTGCTGCTTTTATTCCCATTTCCTCAATCGGTTGACGAATTGCTGTAACCGGAGGATAGCATAATTTAAAGGCATCTATATCATCGAAACTAACTAATGCAAGATCTTGTGGAATTCTAATTCCCATTTCAGATAACGCCTCAAGGGCAGCTACTGCCACGTTATTATTAACCGTAAATAGTGCTGAAATACTGTGTGGCGGACTGATTAATTCCTTCAACTCTTTAGCGACACCTTCTTTAATGTTTTCAAAAGGAATTTCTCTAACCAAGCTTGAGTTATACCTCACTCCGCATGCTTTTAGCGCTTTTTTGTATCCGTTCGTTCGGTCCTTTATAGTGCTAATGTGTGAAGGAGATACAGTGAAATAGCCAATTTTAGTATGTCCAAGATTAACTAGGTGTTCCACTCCTTTGTGAGCACCTTCGCTATTATCAACGACTACATGGTTCGTTTTTATTTTGGGAGAATGTCTGTCAATTAACACGAGCGGGAAATTTGATTTGTTGAGCTCTTTAATTGTTTTACTGTCTTCTTGAGAACTAGATAATATTAGTCCATCAACGTGTCTTTCAATGAGCATGTCCGCCAGGTAAGACTCTTTTTTTGGATCTTCATCTGAGCTGCATATAATTAGATTGTAGCCTTTTGAGTTTAAGTAATCTTCAACGCTTTTACACATCCTAGCATAGAAAGGGTTAGATATATCTGAAACGATTAATCCTATAACATTTGATTTCCCAATTCTTAAACCTCTTGCAAATTGATTGGGCTTGTAATTCATGTCCAAAGCTGCCTTTCGAACTTTTTCTTGCGTGGTTGCGCTGATGCCTACATTGTCTCCTTTGTCGTTTAAAACAAGTGAAACTAGAGTTTTCGAAACACCTAAACTTTTGGCAACATCTGCTAGCGAAACTTTTTTCATGTCCAACTAATATACTAAATCGTTTTAGATTGGCAAATTACATGTTTAGCAAAAATTGAATCTGTTAGAAATTTACTAATTATAGATTAAATATTGCCAGTTAATCCAAGTGATTCTTCAAATGTTTGTTAGAATTAATAAGCATAAAAAAAGGCCATTAATTCTAACAGAACAAATGGCCTTCAAGTCTATTGGACCTAATTACTTTCTTACGTGAGCTAATTGCTCTCCGTCAACATTAACCGTGTACTCCCAAGCTCTGAATCCAGGAAACATTTTTGGAATTGCTACTTGAATGTTAACCACATTGTTGTCTACGGGGAAATCAAATTTCTTTACACCACCAGTAAAAACCATTTTTGTATTCAGCTTTTGGCCGTCTATAGTAATTCCTAGTGTTCCCCAAAATCCATTTTTATGAATGATGACTTCTTTCGTTTGGTTTTCACCAGTTTTAAAATTGTAGATCGCTCCCATATTGTTGGTATTTAATTTTTCTTTGGAGTAAATATAAGATTAATCTAAAAAGTAGCGTAATTGCTTAATCGATTACTCTCATGAATTTAATGAATCGATTTGGATAATTGCTGTTCTCGTAATCAGTAATAACAACTCCATAATGCCGCTTAGAGGAAGAGCACTGGATAAACATAATAGGATCGCCTGGGTTTGAAATCACAATACCAATATGTCCAATAGTTTTTGATTTAGGATCTGTACCTCGAAACAATATTACATCCCCTTTTCTAACCTGATATTTTTCAATTTGTGTTCCGTAGTTTCCATAGGAAGCAGACGTTCTTGGAACTTTAACAGCATTATTAGTAAATACATATCTACAGAATCCAGAACAGTCAAAGCCTGTAGAAGGTGATGTTCCTCCCCATTTATAGGTAGTTCCTATTAAAGTTTTAGCAAACGCGACTAAGCTATCCGCTTTTTGAGGGACAGAATCTTTATACGTAATGTTCGAATGCTGACTACCGTAGCTTATCGAAATAGCACAAATGCAAATGAATATTAATGTGATTCTTTTCATTAATTCGCCACAAAGGTAAGCGGATTAATTAGCCTATTGAGCTGATAGATAAGCTTTTATTAACATGTGAAGCTAAAAATGGAAGTAGATTCCTTATAGTGTGTCTAAACTTGATCTATTGCTTTTTAGAAGGTTTAGTAACAAAGTACTTAGTCTTTTACAATTAATTCGAAAGGGATATCGACCATAGAGGCGTAGTCTTCTCCAGCTTCCATCATATCTTCATCATCTTCAACATATCTCCATTTAACAGCAAGTTTGGAATTTCCCGCTTGATCAATTTTTTCTAGTTCTTTTAATAAATCAAGAATGCATTTAGAAGAACTGGTGTTAAAATAGTCCATATAAATATCGAATACCGTATTAGGTTGGGGGGACGCACCATATGCTTCAACCCAATTCATTAAAGGTTCAAAATATTCCACAGAATTTTCAGGAATACATCTGCCAGAGAACACCAATATTCCTGTGTCCGCATTAAAATCTACGGTAGCAAGTTTTTGATCTCCAATTCTATTTATGTTCTCCATTTGAATTTCTTTGGAGCAATATAGTAAGATTTTCAAAAAAATAAGTTGTGAATTGATCGTAAATAATTTAGGATATAATATTTGTGTTAATGCTACATTGCCCTTGATCAAAAGTTTATTCGCATCTTCGTGAAATGTTAAGAAAGAAAATAATTAGCATTAATGAAATGCCTTGGATCTTAATTCCAGGATTGTGACGGTTCTAGTCCTAATTTTCTATTCTTAAATAATCAATTCTTATAAATTAAAAATTCTTACATGAGTAATGTAATCGTATTAGGTGCCGGCATGGTAGGCAGCGCTATGGCAATAGACATGGCCAAAAACCATAATGTAACGCTAACTGATTTAAGTCAAGACGTACTGGATCGCGTAAAAAGTAAAAATCAAGAACTTTCAATTCAGCAATTAGATGCTACAAATCTTCCAGAATTAGAGAAGGCAATAAAAGCTCATGACCTAGTTATTTGTGCAGTTCCAGGTTTTCTAGGGTTTAGAACTTTAAAAGCCATCATTGAGGCGGAAATGAATGTGATAGATATCTCTTTCTTTCCTGAAAACTCATTAGATCTTGATGCTTTAGCCAAAGAAAAGAATATAACTGCGATAGTTGATTGTGGCGTAGCTCCAGGAATGGACAACATCATTTTAGGTAGATACAATGAAACCATGAAACTCACAGACTTTGAATGTTTAGTCGGTGGATTACCTAAAGTTAAAAAATGGCCGTTTTGCTATAAAGCGCCATTTTCTCCAATCGATGTAATCGAAGAGTATACCAGACCAGCTAGATATGTAGAGCACGGAGAAGAGGTGGTTCGTGAACCACTAACCGATTGTGATTATGTCGAGTTTGATGGAGTAGGAACGTTAGAATCATTTAATTCTGATGGATTGAGATCGATTATCTACACAATGCCCCATATCCCTAACATGAAGGAGAAAACACTGCGGTATCCTGGTCACGTTGAATATGTAAGAGTATTAAAGGAAAGTGGATTTTTTAGTGAGGAAAAAATAAACGTGAAAGGAAATATGATTTCTCCTTTAGATTTCACCAGTAACGTTCTGTTTAATGAGTGGAAATTATGCGAGACGGAAGAAGAGTTATCAGTGATGAGAGTTACGGTTAAAGGAGAAAATGCTAATGGAGTAATGGAAGAAGTGGTTTATAATCTTCATGATGAATACTGTAACGATACAAATACTTCATCTATGGCAAGAACTACCGGATATACTGCTACTGCAGCAGCTAACATGTTCTTATCTGGTCTGTTTTCGGAAAAAGGTGTATTTCCCCCAGAGTTAATAGGAAAGCACGAAGCCGTATTCGATTACTTTATGAATTACTTGAAAGAGCGTAATATTCATTACGTTAAAACCTCAAGTCTTTCTTAAATAACTGACAAATTGAAAAGGCCATCTCGAAAGAAGTGGCCTTTTTTGTTTTCTAATTGTTAAGGTCCAAATCTTCAACTACATTTTGTGAACTTATTACTCTTAACTTAAATGTCCTTGTTCGAATCATTTCCAAATTTGTCCATTTGACACGAGCAATTATGGCATGTCCATCCTCCAAAAACGAGCTGTTTAAGGTCTTTAGGGATTCTGATTGAAGGTTGTTCTATTTTACAGTTTGGGCAATTAACTTTCGATAAATTGATACTTAGCGGGGAATTTGTTTTCATATGGTATTGTACGATGAGGGAGGCAAAATGTCAATTAATTCGTACAGGAGGTAATTTTGAATTATTTGTGGTCATATCGATTTGTGACTTTTCAATGAGAGCCCACTTTCACCCCAATCAAGCAAACATCATGAATTTGTTCTAGATCACCTCTTCTGGGCTCAAAAGCCCCATCCAAGATCTCTCTTTGTTTCTCCATTGATTGATTGATTGATTGATTGATTGATTTTGAATTGAAAGAAGAAGTTTATGAAGATTTGTAGGTTTAAATTTCTTGCCTTTTTCTCCTCCGAACTGATCTACATAGCCATCTGAGAATATGTGTATAGAATCTCCTTTTTCTAGTTCCATAGTATGAGTAGTAAAGGGTTATTTATTATTAATCTTCGATTCTTATGATTCGTTTTCTAGTACCGTCACTATAGATGTATATAAGCGGTGTGTTCGCAACCGGTTTAGTTTCTCTACCGAGCAAGTCAATAATCATGATTAGTTCTTTATTAGGATTAATCGTTTCGACAAATTCCTCGATGCCTACTGCGGCTATAAAATAACAGTTTGATGTATCCACACATGATCCAGAACCTAATACTACAGCATAATTACCACTGTTAGTGGGTGAGTAGCTTTGGTTGGTTGCCCCTGGAGCTGGAGCGTTACTGTTGTCACATTCGAGCCATTGATAAGAAACTCCAGATTGATCAGAAGTTAGGGTAGTGGTAGTTGTCGAAACGTTTAAGTCATAAGTTGGAATTGGGAATCCGCTGCACGATGAGAGGTGAGTTACTTCGGCATCCAAGGCTAAATCTGTTTCAAATACTGAATGTTGATCGCAGTCATCGTAAAGGTAAAGTCTCAACCACGGTAAGACATATCTAAACATGATATCTTGCTGAACTGCTCTCGTTATTCCGATGCTCCCTCCCGAAGTAGATTCGCCAAAATCACAATTGAAATTTGAGTTGGCGTAATAACAGTGTGCTCCATCAATGATATTAACCAAGTACTTACAAGATGAATTTAGAGCATTGTAAATTGGAATGTGATGATCTATTGCTGGCGTAACTAGGTCTTGATCGGCAGTAAATACAAGAGCAGGAACTGTTATGTTGGTGGCTGCCGTGACCGCAGAAGGGCTTGTTTCAGCCGGAGCTAAGACAATCACGGTAGTGATATTAGAATTGCTCTCAGCCGCCAGAAATGTTGCTCCGCCACCCATTGAGTGGCCCATAATCGCGGATTTATTGGTCACATGATTATAAAACAAACTAGAAACTGTGGTGTTTTCAATCTGTAATTTTGTTTCAACCAACGCGAGGTCTAAGCCAAATTCGTCATGTGCAGGTGCTGGAATCAATCCGCCCTCAGTTCTAGGAAAAGCTATGATAAAGCCTTGAGGCACCAATTCAGTCCATATGTTTTCATAGGCGTCCCAGGCCATAGCAAACCCATGTCCGAAAACGATAACTGGGAATTCGCCTGAGGTCAGGCTTACATCTTCTCCAGCAATATCCGATGGATAGTAAATTTCGGTTTGAATCTGACGACCAGCTCCACCACCAGATCCAAATCCACCAGATCGAGATGCATCATTGAATGTTATCGTAGTATGGCCAACAGTAAATGGTTGAGCGATCGCAGTTCCTGCGAAAATGATTAGAATGGATATGAATATGGTTTTCATGGTTATGCTTTTTTGTTAAATATCCCGTAAAGGATAAAATCGATAAATGCGGTTCGGTTTTCCTTGTGAGCTTGCATCTGATCGGTTACGAACATCTGGATTTCAAGACCTTTAATACTTTGCATAAGCAGTTTTGCTGTGTAGGCTGGATTTTCAATGTTAAGCTTTTCATCCTGATTGGTACGTTTTATAAGCTCGATTACAAATGTTACTTCACGCAGATCACTTTCTTTTCTATTTTCATCTACTAATGGCATTAATTCAAAAAACTCTTTTTTAAGGAATTGATATCGCTTAGCAACTTTCTCCATCAGGTTAATTCGTGTATCTACATAGATTCGAAGTTGTTCTGTGGGATCGGATGATTTCTCTACAGCGGCAATTAACTTATTTAGAAAGTCATTCGCTTCACTTTGCACAATAGAAGCAAAGATCTCTTCTTTACCACTGAAATAGTAATAGATCGCTGATTTAACATACCCGATCGACTTGGCTATATCAGTGAGCGTTGTTTTTTGGTAACCGTAGTTTTCAAAAAGCGCTTTAGACTCGTCTAATATTTTCTTTTTCTTCTTTGATTCTTTCATGAAATATTTTTGAACAAATGAATGAATAGTTCAAAAGTACAAAAATATTTATAACTCGACAGAAATAATATTGATTAGCTAATTGTAAAGCTATTCAGTGATTTAGACTGAGAATTTTTTGGTCTTTGGTTAAAGCACTCAGGCGCATTTTATTGTTGATCCACTTTAGTTTTAATAAAGTGGCCACCTTTATTTATATAATTCTGATTTTATTTTTGCTGCGATCAAATACTGCTACCAAGCTTACTTATCTTCGTCCGTGTAATGAGAATATTTCTTCATATTGGTTTTAATGGTAGTAATTACCGAGGATGGCAATGGCAACCAAATGTTGTTTCAATTCAAGGTACATTACAAGAGAAATTGAAAATCATTTTCAAAGAAGAAGTAACCGTATTAGGATGCGGACGAACAGATGCTGGAGTGCATGCAAGCCAATACATTTGTCATATCACGTTAGAAGATTCCTTAGCAATAGACCTTAAATTCTTACTCAACAATCATTTGCCAAGTGACATAGTGGTATATGACATAATTGAAATGGAAGAGGAGCAGCACGCAAGGTTTGATGCAGACGCACGGACCTATGACTACTTCATTCATGGAAGTAAGGACCCCGCTCTGACTCAATTTAGCTCCTTATATGATTTACAAGATGTAGACTTTAATCTGATGCGGGAGGCAGTTTCGCTTTTGCCGTTATACAATGATTTCCTATCTTTTTGTAAGCAGCCAAATGCACATAAACATACACGTTGCACTGTTACTAAGGCCGCCCTCTATGTGGATGAATCCAATCAGCGACTGCGGTTTAACATTACGGCTACAAGATTTTTACGAGGGATGATTCGAATTATCGTTTTTGCCCTTCTTAAAGTTGGGCGCAAAGAAATGAAACTGGAGGAGTTTAAAAACTTACTAGAAAATCCGGTAGACCTACCAGAAAAACCACCTGCGTTTCCCAATGGTTTATATCTTTCAAAAGTTGATTATCCCTATTTTGATCTAGATAATAAGAATGAAATGTATCGTTTACTAAAAACAGGGTTAGAAGAGTAGCTAAATGTTTTAATCTATTTCTCTGATCCTGTTATAAGTAGTTACATATCTCTTCAATAGAATGGAAAAGTCCATTGATGGAAGAATACTGATTGTTTTAAAGAAGGTAAAGAGTTTTTGGCTTAATTTTGGCTTGTAATTTACTATATGCTTCAACCAAAAACAAATATCATATTCCTCTGTTTAGTGTTTTTTAGCCTAGATGGCATTTGTCAGTTTTATACAGAAGAAAACACCAGAGAAGCTAGAGAGATGATAGCTATATGCAATAGCTATACTTTTTTAGAATTATATAAATCGGATAAGCAGATCATACCAGAAGGGTATAAAAAAAGATTTACTTCGGGCGTTTTTGGTATGGACAATAAATACCAGATCTATGAAACCCCAACAAGTGCGGTGATTAATTTGAGAGGATCGACAGCTAAAAAAATTAGCTGGATGGAAAATATATATGCGTCCATGATTCCCGCAAAAGGTGAAATAAAATTGGAAGAAAGAACTTTTGTTTATGAGTTTACAGCAGTTGATAACGCTGGTGTACATTCTGGCTATGCTTTGGGAATAGCGTTTCTAGCTGAAGCAGTTATAGATAATATCAAAAGCTTAAATGGAGATGGAATTTATAACATCACTATTACTGGTCATAGTCAAGGAGGTGCGCTGGCTATTTTGCTCAGGGCATATTTAGAAAATTTACCGAAAGGCGTAATTTCAAAAAAGAACACGTTTAAAACCTATGCCTTTGCTCATCCAAAAATTGGCAATAGAATGTTTGTCGATGCCTGCTCAGCTCAATTTGAAAAAGGCACCTATTACAGTATTGTGAATGTGAAAGACATTGTACCTCAATTGCCTTTGTCACCGGGGGAGCGAAAAAAAATCAGTACGGGTGAAAGTGTTTTAAGAATGTTTCTAGATACCACATATAACGCTAAAGATGCTGCGTTAGAAGCAATGCGCAAAATGACTGGAGGAAGTGTTTCAAAAATCCTTAAACGCACATCAGCTTCAGCCGGTAAACAAATAACAAAAAAAGTGGGCGATGTTGAAATGCCGCCAATAATGGAAAAGGCTGATTACGTAGTAAGTAAGAATAGAATTGAATTAGCTGAAGTTGAATATCCAAAAATACTTATGGATTCTACCGTATTAAAAAATGAATCATTGATGACTCTGTATAAACTAGACGAGAATGGAGTGTTTGAAGATGAGTCGCTTTATAAAAAAGAACCGCCTTTCTTTCAACATAAGACTTACAATTACTATACGGCTTTTCTAAATAAATATTTCCCTAAAGCTTATGATGAGCTTAGATTAAAATACCTCCCAGAGGATTTATAGTAAGACTGATATAGTTACTTCCCAATACAGCATTTAACTCTTCAGTGTTTGTAGGGTTTTCAAAGTGAAAGCACAAATATGACACAGAATTTACTCGATTAATAAAGCTCCTTCAACAACACCCGGCAATGAGAATAAGTGCAGAAAGTTTTGCAAATGCTGAAGTAGTGAATCATCAGTTATCCGAAGAAAGGGCGCAAGATGTGGTAGATTATCTCGTTAAGAAAAATGGCATAGATAAGGATCGTGTAATCATTGATGTTCACGATCTTAAAGAAGATAGTAAACAGCATAGCAAGGACCTGTAGTTTAAAATTATTTCGGATTAAGAAGTTGAAAATGATAAAAAAGTCGTCTGAGATTTCACTCAAACCGCTTTTGCTTGTTAATTCATTTTATTCTGAGTTGTTAGAGGTGATAGCCCGTTAATAGTTACATTGGTCACCCGCTTTAGAGTAGTCCGACTCGAAGAATCTCAAGATTTTAATTAGTCTATCTTCGCAGAACTACCAACTCAAATTACTCGTATGCTATTATTTCTCCGATGCTTGGTTGTGTGTGCTATAACAACCTTCGCAACAACTAATTATGCACAAACAACATTATTAAGTGATGATTTCGAAGATGGAGATCTAGTTGGCTGGACCGAAGGGGTTGTTGGTCATTGGACAGGTTCCGGACTTCCCGCACTTAATGGATCTTTTTCATTGAAACATGCCCTTACCACTGGTGTAGACACTTCTACTATAGTTCAGCAGTTAACTACAGATCCGTCAACAGGAGATTTGACTTGGCGCTGGCAATGGAAAAATGGACCCTGGGACCCATCTTCTAATAATAGGTTTTGGTTTCAATTGTTATCAGATCAGCCTAACATCAAAGATGGTGGAGCCAATGGATATGCTTTAGGTGTCCAAATAACCTCAACTGGAGCTGCAGATCCAATTGAATTACATAGAATTGATGGAGGTGTGTCTGGTGCAACTTTAATAACTGCTCCAACCTTCGATGTTGCTGCAGATTCTTGGTATGGATTCGAGGTGACAAGAACAATTGCAGGAGATTGGGAAGTATTAATTGATAACGATGGAGGATTTGATGCCTTGGTTAGTGTTGGAACTGCTACAGATGCAACATTCGCACCAGTTAATCCGTGGGTCGGAGGACTTTTCCGTTTTACAACTACTCGAGCGGGTGAATTTTGGTTGGATGATATTCTTGTACAGTCTACCGCTGGTGGAACTCCTGAGGTTAGTTTGTCTGTAGAAAAAGATACAATCAACGAAGGTCATACCGTATTAGTTAGTGTTAACGCAACACTTCCAGTAGATGCAGATAAAACATTCACATTATCAACACTGGGAAGTGCTATTTCTGGAGTCGATTATAATGCTCTACCAGCTACAATTACAATATTGAACGGGCAAGCTTCAGCATCAATTCTTTTAAAAACAATCAACGATGCTGATTTTGAAGGTCCAGAAGCGATTCAAATAACGCTGGGCTTAAACGCACAAACTAATGTCACAATGGGGGTGGCAGTCCAAAATGTTACCATTACTGATTACGTTTCGATAATGACACACAATCTATTGTATTATGGAGGCGAAGCTCCAGGGTCGCCACCAACGCCATTGTCCGTTACAGAAAAAAACGAACGATTAGCTAAGATATATGAACATACTCAGCCTGATCTATTAGCAGTAAATGAAATCGTTACTTCATTATCAACCTATGGTGATAGTTTGTTAAATGGAGCGTTAAACGTGGGTGGAGTGACATGGTATGCAAAGGCAGCTTATGATGTGCCCAGTGCAAGTCCTCTTTCTAATATGCTCTATTACGATACACGAAAGTTTGTAATGCATTCTCAAACTACGATAACTGTTCCGAGCCAACGACTGCCAAACGTTTATAAGCTTTATTATAATTATCCGGATTTGGCTATTCTTCAAGATACGATATGGTTAACGGCTGTTGTTACGCATATGAAAGCAGGTTCTTCTGCATCAGACTTGGCAGATCGAGATGAAAAATCTGATTCTATAATTAGCTGGATTGCGAAAGAAAATATTGTGAATTACGTTTTGCTGGGAGATTTAAATGCGCAATCGGATGTAGAAGTTGGGTTTCAAAATTTAATTAATCACCCTGTATTTCCTGCTGCAAGTCTTAATGACCCGATTAATACTTTTGGGGCATGGAACAATAATGCCGCATTTGCCAACGTGCACACCCAGTCTACCCGTGATAGTGATTTAGGCGATGGTGGTGTATTCGGAGGAATGGATGATCGATACGATTGGATTATGACCTCCACAGCTATGGTTAATGGCACTGATCGAATTACAAATATCCCTAATAGCTATTGGGCAGTTGGACAGGATGGATTAAGATTTAATGGAAATGTAATTTCACCTTTAAATACATCTGTACCAGATAGTATTGCAACGGCATTGTATGAAAGCTCTGATCATCTTCCAGTAATTATGAACTTATCTTTTGATCATCCTTCGGTAGGAGGGACAGCACCAATCGTTACTACGGAACCTGTTAGTACTGATATTTGTGAAGGACAAAATACATTTTTTACTGTTTTTGCATCTAATGCTTCTGGCTATCAGTGGGAAGTTGACTCTTCTGGGGCCTGGAGTTCTTTAATAGACAACGCTACATTTAGCGGTAGTTCTACTAATTCAGTTTCTATAGTAGCACCTAGCATAAGCTTGAATGGATCAAGCTACCGTTGTATCGTGACTGGACCGACATCTCCAAATGATACTTCAGCTGTAGTTATGCTAACGCTTAATTCCAACTCTTTCGATTCAATTTCAATATCCATGATTGATTCATTTATAGCACCAAGTGGAGCGATACTCACGGTGTCTGGAAACTATATAGATACAATTCCAAATGCGGCTAATTGTGACAGTCTTATTTACATTGATTTAGTGATTACACCATCAGGAATATCATCTTTTGAAAAGAGTGAGCTAAAGCTTTTCCCGAATCCGGCCAATAACGTAATCTTTATCGAGTCAAGTAAAATGATGAGCGGGTATCAAATAATTGATCTTACCGGACGTATTGTAATGTCATCCAAAATCACTTTAGCGAATAGCATAAATATCGATACTCAAAGCCTGATCAATGGGGTCTATCAAGTAAAAATTTCAATTGAGAATGGAATGGAGCAAACGCAAAGAATTGTAATTCAGCGAGCATGGTAGAGTGTCTCAAATATTGACTGTGCTTTATAAGAACGTCATGAATCGATCCGTTAGGAAGGATGGAATGACTGATACATGAAAAATTCTAGATAAGACTCGCGAAATTGTTATCCAAGAATTTGAAAATTTGACGGAAGGAGTAAATAATGGAGGGTACTGTGATTATTCAATGTTTATTCTGTCCCTAAATAATTTTTCAGAATTAGCGCCACTATTCTAACCTGATAATATCATTTTTACAACGCTAGGGAAGTCTGGCTTCGTTCGGATAGAGAGATAAAAGTTGAATTTGTGGTTATCAGATAAGATAATTTCAAATAAGAGATGTAATTCTTTAAGTGAAATCCATATGCGCTCAACTTATTTTAACCCACCCAAAATGTATTCGTATATACTATTGTTTTCATCTTCATGGGAATTAACAAAGCTATGGGTAACGAATTTAGGTTTCTGAATCATTTCCCTTTCAATCATCTCATTAATGGTATTGTAAAAACCAAGGGACATTTTCCCGACTAACAAGGGTTCTAGATTATTGTTGTTTTCCCAAAATCTAAGTACTTCCACAAAACCGCTGAGGTATAAGTAGTCTTTTGTAAAGCCTCCACCTCTGAATACACGGGCCACAATACTAAAAGCTTCATCTCGATCTTTTAAATAGGTTCCGTACAGAAAATTGAAGCATTCCATGAAATTCGCACCGCTACACATCATGTCAACAATGAGAACGCGGTAGGCCAATTTCTTCAAACGTTTCATCGTAATGTTCCCGCTAAGATATTCTGACAAAATGGCTAAACCTTCCTGGGTTCGAGTATTAACAGGTAGTCCAAGATTAAATATTTTCAGCTTTTGCAAATTGGAATTTGTTGTAGTTACCATATGGACTCCAATTTCATGTTCAACTAGCGCCTTTACTTCTTTATGAGTGAATTTAGCATCAGGTCTAAACAAGATTGTTTTCCTAGAGTTCAACACCATTACTTGAGAAATTATCTTGCTGCTTTTTTCAATTTTAGTGTTAAATCCGTATTCAGTCAAACTATCCTTAAACATTAACATAGCCTCCTCAGTAGATAGGGTAGGAGATTGGCTGGGTTGACCAGCAATTTGTGGAAGGTGGATTAAATATTTTGCATTTTGAATGTCGTTTTTTGACGGTCGTCCAAAGTAACGTAACGAGTTATAGAAGAACTGATTTGTGGAGAGGGTTGCCAACATGTCTATCTTGTCAAAGTAAGCGTTAATTACAGACTCATATAAATGTCTGCTAGTAACATCTGATATGTCTTGCGTTCGCAATTCACTTAGCTTCTGCTTCAATTCGTAAGGACTAATTCGAATGGGACTATACTTAAATTTAGGCAAGCTAGTTTGCTTATTCTTGAAGAATTTTCTTTTCTCTGCAACTGTATTAATTGGATTAACAAAAGCTAAGAGTTCAAAATTCTTTAATAGGCCATATAGTGCTTTGTCAACTTTGAGAATTGCCGGATCGATTTTCTTATCTAACAACATTCCAACTTCTTTGTGTTTCCAGTTAGTCATGGTTTGACTAAAGAAATTAGCATTGTTTAGTATGGCACGTTTCAAGCTTTGTTGGAGTACTTTTATTATTCTAGGATAGCTTTCCCCCGACAATTCATTGCAATAAACCTTTTTCACCTCCGTTGCTAAAACAAGGGTTTTATGGAAGTTCTTTGTGATGTATTCAAGATTATATCCCCTTCCTTTAAAAACATCGTTAATGGAGGTTTTATTTTCAATATCTCTAATTCGTATTTTGCCTAATTCCTCTTTCCAATTTTCGCAGATGGGTGCGAATTTATTTTGGTCAATATTTTCAGTGCCGATGTTGAATAACGGCACCGACCTGTCCCATCTTTGGAAATTATATGAGTGAAGATCATATACAACGCATCCATCAAAAAGCTGTTCTAATTTCGAGATTAAGGCATGCGTGACTTTATAATAATTGGCATGTTTCCGCCTACTGATTAGTTTATCTCTTGAGGTTAACGGTTTTTTCCACACTTTTTTACCCCATGCCTCTTCATAAATACAAGCTTTTTCGTTTCGATTCAAGTCATATTCAAAACGAGAATCACATCCAATTAAGGTTATTGGCATTGAAGCGATAAAATCTCCGGTTGATGGGTCTTCTTCAAACCATCGTTCATAATCACTTAACGCGATTTTGTCTGAAAGAGATGATCTTAAGTGACTTCCATCATGAATAGCTGTGCAACAATAAGGAAGATACCGATTAATCTTTATACGAAATGACCCATCACTAGCAGCGGCTTCAAATGTCTTTTCGGCTTCAATTAGATTTACTATTTCATTTATTTCCAGTTTCTGCATCTTCAATCATATCTATTGGCCTAAAATCCGCTTTATCTATTTTAATTTGGGCTACTACATCCTCAATGTAATTAACAATTTTGCGTTGCAATTTTGTGTTATTTAATCTATTAATATCTGTAATGGTTCCTGGACTAATAACATTTACCTCTATAAGTTTTCCTCCAATTAAATCTAATCCAGCGTAGTATATTCCATCTCGAATTAATTTTTCCCCAATCTTTTTACAAAGAATTTTGTCGGAGGCATTTAGTTTATATTTTTCTACGCTACCTCCAGCTGAAATATTGGATCTTGCATCACCTTTTGCAGGTCTTCTGCGTAAAGCTCCAATTGGCTTTCCATTAAGCATTAACACTCGTACATCACCATCTTCTGCACCCTCAACATAATCTTGTAGAATCACGTAGTTGGATTTTCCTTCGCCACGGTTTATATAAAAATCAAGTAGCGATTTTATATTGTGCATTGCTGACTTTTCGATTACAATAACCCCACTCCCTCCGTATCCATCGAGGGGTTTCATTATCATTTTATCATTTTCTGATTCCTCAATCATACGGACTAAGTAGTCAATATTTTTAGAAACGTGGGTAGTTGGTATCAGTTCTCTTTCAGGATCAAAATAGGCCGCAGTATAAATCTTATTGTTTGCCTCACGAAGACCATCAATCGCATTTATTATAAAACAATCATCTTTTATGGAATCAAGAAAATTGAGAACTAAAGGATCAAGGGGAGGATTAGCCCGCATAAAAATCACGTCAAACTCATTTAGTTGCCTTAATTCTTTATTGAATTTAGCCTTATTGTAAAATGCGGTCATGCCAGTAGAAACACTTGCCCCATTGACAAAGGTTTTGCAAAAACTCAACGTCACACTTTCACGAATGGTGAGATTATTGGCATGAGTTATGGCAACTTCATGACCTCTTTGAACACATTCATGGATTATTCTGATGCTGGAATCTTGTTTGGGATTTAGTTTTTCCCAAGGATCCATTATAAAACAAATTTTCATTTCGCGAATTTAGTTTTTTTTTAATGTTGAACAGCGGTTTTTAGGAGGGTAGTTCTATTTCCCTAATACAGAATCTAACTTATCAATGTACCCAGCTTCTTCAAAGTGAATATACATATGGCTCATCAATAAACTGTGTAGCAAAAATCATTGATGCAAATAAGTAGAATCTTACTTTTTTTTCCATAACCAAGTCAATCTTACCACAATGAATGTGTGCAAAGGCCAATCTGTTTTAGTGTTAATTAATATTCGGTATATAGCAGAAACTCAATTTCAATAAAATAAGCATACATTTGTAATTAACATTCTAGGTAATGAAAAAGATTAGACTAACAATATTAATGGCTGCTACCCTTGTAGTAGTTTTGAATTTCAATAGTTGTAAGTACGAAGATGGGCCGTCATTTACTTTTAGATCCAAAAAAGCTAGACTTACGGGCGAATGGGAAATTGTAAAAGTAGGCTCATTAAATGTCACTAATTATGATGTTGTTTGGGAATTCGAAAAAAATGGAGACTGGAGTCAAACTTATTCATACAGCTCGGGAGGCACTTCTTATTCTTACACATATAATGGTGATTGGGAATGGAAGTCTGATAAAGAAGACCTTGAAGTTAACCAGACTGATGGTGGCTATACTTCTACAAACAGATTCCAAATTCTTAGATTAACTAATAAGGAACTATGGTTGGAAGATTCTCAAAATGCAAAATGGGAGTTGGAGGCTAAATAAATATAATCTCATAATTGTTAGGTCTTTGCTTCTGCAAAGGCCTTTTTTTTTGCCATATGAGTGAAGCTACGCTAAACATTGATTATGATCATGCTATTCTTGAGTTACTCCGAGAACTAAATTGCTCAATTGTATTCAGTACTTATCAAGCGGGAAAACTGCTTGTCTTAGGGCATGATGAAACCAAACTTACTCAAATTCCATTTAGCTTCCGCAAGCCTATGGGGATAGCGATAGATGGCGCAAAGCTAGCGGTCGCAACAATAAGTTCCATTGAGTTTTTATCAAATAAAGAAAATGTCGTTGACACGATGAATAGTAACCCGCACGGATTCGACACTTTTTACATACATCGAGCAACTTACAATACTAGTAATTTAGATATTCACGACATTGATTTTGGAAAAGGGCAATTATGGGGGGTAAATACTGCTTTCTCGTGCCTTTGTGTCTTTGACGTTAATTACAATTTTGTCCCTAAATGGAAACCTGATTTCATAAGTCAGCTGGTTCCAGAAGACAGATGCCACCTGAACGGCATGGCGATGGAAAATGACCTTCCCAAATATGCAACAGCGCTGAGTTCAACTGACTACAAAGATGGCTGGAGAAAAGACATTATGAATAGTGGGATTCTGATGGAGGTGCCTAGTTCAGACATAATATGTGACGGCCTGGCAATGCCGCATTCTCCACGGATTATAGAGGGTGATTTGTATGTTCTTGAGTCAGGAACGGGAAAGCTCATTAAAATTGATAGAGAAACTGGAAACAAGGAATTAATTGAGAATTTTGGCGTGTTTGTCAGAGGTATGTCTTTTTACAAAGGCTTCTTATTTATCGGAAAATCTAAGATTAGAGAAGAATCTAAAACGTTTAATTATTTAGAAGTTAAAGAAAAATCAACCAAAGCCGGGCTAATAGTTTACGATCTTAACGCTCGATCAATCGTTGGAGAATTAGATTATTTGGATACGATTGATGAAATTTTTGACGTTCAGGTTATTCCTGATTATAAGAAACCTGCACTGATAAGTGAAGGAAATGAAATGTCCAAAAAAATCATTACGTACGAAGGTGGCGTGTTTTGGCGTAAATCGAAAAAAGAAACTGATTAACAAATCTTTCTGTTGGTATTGAGCCCTGTGGAATCTGTTCAATAAGTTCGGCTATTGATTTAATTCAATTAAGACGAAGTATAAGAATTGTGATAGCATGAAATAAAATTTCCCTGATGGTATCTGCGGTCTCACATTTATAAATTCAGGGGCTTTTTATTAATGTCAACAAGGACAAGTTCAGCGAAGCAAAAATAATATTCTAATTTTCCTTACTCTTTCTCTTAACAAAGAACATTTCCAACATTCCTTTCCCTTTTGCCTCAACCTTGCCTCGCGATTCAATCGTGTACTCCTGGTTGTCTTTAATGATTTCGTACGTTGTTTCTGAGATATTAACTTTACCGACTCCGCCAGAACTTTCCATTCGTGCAGCAGTATTTACAGTGTCTCCCCAGATGTCATACTGGAATTTCTTGACACCAACAATCCCAGCTACTACAGGTCCTGTATGAACACCGATTCGAATCTCAAAAAACGGCTCGCCCTTGGCCTTTTTCTTTTCGGCCAAATCAAGCATGAATTCCTTAATTTCTAATGCCGCTTTGAGAACATCATTGGCGTGCGTTGTATTTTCAGTGGGTAGACCTCCTGCAGCCATATAGGCGTCACCAATTGTTTTAATTTTCTCAATATTATGTTTCCCCATTATATGATCAAAAGCCGAGAAACATAGGTTAATCTCTTCCACCAGTTTTTTTGGACTTAAGATTTCTGACAAGGCAGTAAAACCTTTAAAATCAGTAAATAAAACTGTCGTATTCTTAATTAAAGTAGCTTCTGCGTTTCCGTTTTTCTTCAGTTCTAGAGCAATTTCTTTAGGTAAAATATTTAATAGAAGCTTCTCACTTTTTTGTTTAGACTTATAGATGATCAGCGCAATTACAATTATTAACGCGGCAATAAATAGAAGTGCTAGCAATTGTATTTTTTGTTTTTCCTGCTGTTCTTGGTAAACAATTCTCTCAACTTCCATATCCTTAGCGAATTCAAGACTGTCCAACAGGTTCTTTTCTTGATACTCGAAAACCAAATCCTTTTTATAGGCAACGTATTTTGAATCAGAAGCAAGAATGCTGTCCTGCAATGCGATAAAAGCCTCATAATGAAACATCGCCTCTTCATGTAATTCAGCCCATTTATATACTTCATGAAGCAGTTTGTTGGCATCTCTTAGCTGAATAATCGTTCTTGATGAATCGGCATAATCCAATCCTATTTTTGCGTTTTTAATGGCGCTAGCTGCATTACCATTATCAAAGTAGAATTTAGCCAAGGTCTGATATGCATTTGACAAACCATATAAGTCGCCATTCGCCATATTTATCTTTATTGACTTTTGGATATAATCCAATCCAAGCGATACTTTCCCAAGTTTATTGTATGCATTACCTATACTACTGCACGTATTCGCAAGATTTTCATCATGTTCATCGCCAAATCCGTCATATGCGATGTATGCCTTTTTAAAATATACAAGCGCCTTCGAATATTTTTCTTCTTTGAAAAAACCTTCCGCCAGATTATTTTGTGCATCTGCCCATTCTCTGCTGGTAGAATCACTAGCGAAATCACTGGCTAGTAAAAAATATTTCATAGATGTTTCTATATCATCAATAAGTCCATAATAAATACCCACATTATTGTATGCCCCTGCTATCTGTAAGGAATCTCCCCATTTCTTGTAGTGATTTAAAGCTCGATGCACCGTTGGAAGCCCGTTGTCATAATCATTGAAAAGTCTATATGTATAACTAAGGTCATTTAAAAAATGCCCATACTCCCTTCTGAAATACTGCTCTTCCTCAGCGGACATTGGTTTTCTCATGGCATTTTCGCAAATGTCGCACGCCTTTATCAATAGCTCTAAATCCTTTTGGGGGTTTGTTATGTAAATTAAACCATCCCATTCCCTAATTGCATTCAGGACAATGGTGTCATTCTTAGCCGTTTTCACTATGGTCTCAAGCGAGTCAATAACTCGAGACATATCACCGCTGGATTGACCGAAGGAAAGAAATGACGTTAAAGCGATAAAAACCGTGAATAGATATTTCATTTATTAACCGAATGTCTTAGTTATAATTTTTCGAAGGTATAACCAAAACTTCAAACATTCAAACCTATATTAACGTTGTTAAAACAAGGATTTTCATTAACTTTCCCAAGATATATTTTCTATCTCCGCAACTTCAAATTAAGCTCCATGTATTTCAAATCGCTACTGCTAATTCCTTTTTTTTTTCTGACCTTGTTTGTAGGGTACGCTCAACAACCGTCAACTTACTCCAACAATATTGAAAACATTGGAACTGTTGTGAGTTCTTTTGTTGACAACAATGGCAACATCGTTTCTTGTTCTGAAGATGGTTACGGAGATCTCATCGTGCTAAAGACCGATGCGAGTGACGGATCAATTATTAATGAGTTTGTGATCCAGTTTCCTGTAAACGTATACGTAAAGCACTCTGCATTGGCAGCAAATGGTGATTATCTTTTTGTAGCTAGAGATCATTTAAGTGATTATGGAGATCCTGATTTAATCGTTATTCGCATGAATTCTTCTGGATCTATTTTATGGAACCAACATTTTGTCTCGGATCATTTTTTTCCTGAGTTCATAAAAGAAACACCAGGTGGGGAAATTATTGTCGGTGGACAAACTTGGGAAGGTTGGGCACAAAGTGCCTTTGCGGCTAAACTCGATTGGACAGGAGCTTTAATCTGGGTGGAAATATATGATAACTATGAGGGTAAATTTCATGACGTAGAATTTATTGGGTCAGATTATTTATTCGTGGGCGAGTCGTACATAACAGGTCCAAGTGGCCATACTACTGGTCTGCTGGTTAGAACAAATTCGAGCGGTGCTTTAGTAACCATGCAAGATGTAGAGGGTGGAATTGGAACTAGTTTTAAACGGATTGTGAAGCGAGATGATGGTGGATTTTTCATAGCAGGAACTGTGGCTGGAAACATCGGAGGAGAAGATGCACTTATTGCCGCATATGACTCGTTTGGAAATTATGAATGGGCGCATGCATATGGGGGCCTTCAATATGATCGTGTATCCGATATGGATAAAGTTGGGACAAATGAATATGTGGTAAGTGGATTGACCAAGAGCTTAGACTTCGTAAGTGAAGTGGGATGGTATTTTAAAATTTCGTCTACCGGGTTTTTGATTTGGAGCAAGGCCGTTGGGGCGAACACTGGACAAGATAATGTGAAAAGCGTATCTGTATTAACAACCAATGAACTTATCTTGTCGGTTGAAAACAATAGCGAGTCAGCTCCGCATCAATCAATTAAAACAAATGATTTGGGAGAAACGTCTTGCGATATGGAGGAATTCACTCCTTTAGATCAGCCTATTTCACTTATAACCACTGTTATTAGTTTGCCCTCCCAATTAGGCTGGACTTTCAGCGATAGCTCTCCTTCGACTGCAATCTGGCCATTCAACTTATCAAGTATTTCTCAAAATTGTCAGGTATCTGCTGTAGAATCGACTACGTACCATAAACTGATTGCAGGTCCAGGCAATGACAGGATTACCGACATTCAAGCGACCCTAGATGGCGGGGCAATTGCTGTTGGTTCTGCTTCCACAGGAGTTCATGGGGGCGTAGATATTTTTGCCGTGAGATTAAATAACGAAGGGGACACTCTTTGGACTAAGTTTTATGGGACTTCTACAGATGATAATACTGAAGGTGTTTTGGTAAAACATGATGGTGGTTTTTTAATCATGAATGGAGCAAAAAACACCCTAATTAATGTAGACTCAGAGGGAGGTTTAGTAAACTCCATGACTTTTGATGGCCAGGTTGGTGCCTCTAAAATGTGTTTAACAAGCGACAATAAAGTACTTGTTGGATTAGATCAAGGCAAAATTATAAAGCTGGATGCTAATTTAAACGTAGAATGGCAAATCCAGTACTCTCATGGATCGTTCACTATCAACGTTAAGGATATTTACGAAAGTTCTAATGGGGACTATTTAGTCTGCTCAACTCATAGTTGGTCCGGTATTGGAGTAATGCGACTTGCTAGCGATGGAACAGTTAGCTGGTTCAAAGAATACTATGACTTCGCTGGTGGGTCTCAACAGGGCTCAGGCATAGTTGAGACTCCTCAAGGAAAAATAATTGTATGCGGCACACATGATGGAGGGTTTTTAGATGATAAGAGTGTGGTTCTCAAGCTCGATGGAGCCGGGACTTTACTTTCAGCTAAAACTTTGTTCGGCATTCAAGCGTCTGATGCAAATGCTATTGAAATTAAAGAAAACAATATATACGTAGCTGGATATAATCTTGATTTCACAGGCAATGAATCTTCCGCTGTTTTAGCTAAAATCGATACTAATTTGAATATTCAATGGGCTAAAGTATATGGAGCATATAATGTACTTGACCCTAATATTGAAGACGAGTTTTTTGCGGTAGACGTAGCCGTAGATGGCAGTATTTTATTAGGCGGAAAAACAAGGCATTATGGAAATGGGACTAAGGAATTTTTATTGATTAAAACAGATTCTTTAGGTAATATGGCTGGCTGCCATGTCACTCCTAAAACATATGTACAGAACCCCCTAACTATTTCCGAATCTTCATACGTAGTAACTGCTAATACTTCATCTCCTGGTTCAGCTTCGCCCACTATAGAAGGAACATTAAGCGTACCTATTTTAGATTTCAATTTCGAGGTCAGTTCAAATATTGTAAACAACTTATGTAATGCAAGTTCCAATGGCTCAGCAGAAGCTGTTGTGGTTGGAGGTGTCCCACTTCTTAATTACTCTTGGGTCAATGTTCCGGATGGTACCCAGGTTGGAACTAGTGCACTTCTTGAGAATATGCAAGAAGGGCAATACATTGTAACTGTTACAGATGAAACGGGATGTCAAGTGATGGATACGGTTAATTTGTTAGACCCAGATGCAATGTCTTCAATGATTAATATTACGAACCCTCTTTGTGCCGGAACAAATACCGGAACGGCTGAAATTATTATAGTTGGAGGAGAAACACCGTATACGTATCAATGGAACTCTGGACAAATAACTGCTCAAGCATCAAATATATTGGAAGGGAATTACGCTGTTAATGTTTTAGACGGTAATGGTTGCCTGCATTCAAATTTGGCTACTCTTATTGATCCTGATCCATTGGCCGTTTTATTTACTTCGATTCCTTCAACATGTGGAGCTGCTGATGGTTCGATAACCGCCTCTGCCACAGGAGGGAATAATGTTTTTACTTACTCTTGGGATAATTCAGTGAATGTTGCGTTGAACGACAACATTGGAAGTGGAGCATATGAAGTTACAGCGACAGATAGTAACGGCTGCCAGGTGATTGAATTATTTAATTTAAGCTCTCAAGTAATTCCTACAGAAATCTGTGTTATTACGGTCGATTCTTTAAACAGAAACCTTATTGTTTGGGAAAAACCAATCGTTGGCAATATTGAAGGGTATTACATTTATAGAAATATTGCAGGAGCATACGCACAAATAGGTTATCAACCATACGACTCTATTAGCGAATATGTTGATTTATCGTTTGGAGTAGATCCAAGTGTTACTTCTTATAGGTATGAAATTTCGGTTTTGGATTCGTGTGGAATTGAAAGTGCATTGAGTGACTTTCATGAAACAATTCATCTAACTACTAATTTGGGTGGTAGTGGAGAAGTGAATTTGATTTGGGATGATTACGAAGGGTTTGTTTATCCGCAATATAAAATCTTAAGAGATTCTACTGGCTTAGGTAATTGGGAGCTAATTGATTCAGTATCAGCTAGTAACTTTACTTATACAGACTGGACTCCACCTAGTTCAATTAATTTAGACTACCTAATAGAAGTTGTTGTACCAGCGCCTTGTACTTCACAAAAGGCGAATGGCTATAATGGATCTAGATCCAACAGAGGAAAGAGTGGTATTTCAGGAGTAACAGGCATGGATGAATTAATTTTATCTCAAATTAAATTATACCCAAACCCCAACCAAGGTTTGTTTACTATCTCATCTTCAACGGATGATTGGAACTATGAGATTTTAGATATCCAAGGCAGGCTATTAATGCAAGAATCGGCAGCAACCTCTCGGTCGATAATTGATGTTAAACATTTAAATTCAGGTGTATATTTGGTGAGAATAACCGTTGGTGAGAGCCAAATTATTAAGCGAATTATCAAACAATAAAGACGTTACGGGTGGTTTTTAAAGAAGTAGGATAACAACTAAATGCTAATCTTAAAGCACTACTTTTCGAAATAACAACGAAGAATCTTCACTTCTTTATTTTGCTTCTTCTATGCATTTGTCTGGTGTCAATTCTGGAGTTGCCCAAGAAACAGACATGACTAAACTCAGTTGCACTGAAATTGATAGTCTTTATGATGTTGAATAAAATGCAAGTGCTTATTATACGGCAATTCCTTATGTTCATGTTTAATCTTAGTAAAAGGTTTTATATTTTTGTTTGAAAATATCTCACTTAAACGCTGTATCAATTACTTCCCAATACAAAACTTCCCAAAAATATTCCCCAAAAGATCATCAGTAGAGATAGAACCAGTAATAGTTCCTAAAGAATGCAATGCATCTCGAATATCCATCGCGAGTAAATCTCCAGATATTCCTTGATTTAGGCCATCTAGAACTTTATCTAAGGATTCATTGCAATTGGTCAATGCTTCATAGTGTCGTTGACTAGTAACCAGTGTGCTGTCAGGATTTTTTCGATTACTTAAGTAATCCAATAATCGAGACTCAATTTCGTCTACGTTGCTTTTGTCTTTGGCTGAAATAAAAACCTTTTTTTCAAAATCTGAAAATGCGTCTTCCCATTTCGATATTTCATTTCCAAGAATATCAGTTTTGTTCAAAACCAAGATTAACTCTTTTCCTTGCGTGCTTGA
>JBLIOB010000016.1:0-29797 GCA_047639575.1 Parvicellaceae bacterium | reverse complement strand
CGAACGTCTACTCGCGGTGTAAATGGACATTACGATTTCTGGACCTCAACTGATCAAGAAGATATAACTGGAAGTTATCGAGCAGAGGTGCGTGTTGGCAATCGAGTTTATAACAAATATCTGAAGGTCGAAACAGTTAAACCGAACCGACTAAAGATTTACATGAATTTTGAAAATGAAATGCTTGGACAATCTGATGAAAGCGAGATTAAGCTTTCTACGAAATGGTTGCACGGTGCGGTAGCTAAAAATTTAAGAGCTAAGGTTGACCTTACGGTTAATTCACGGCACACTAGCTTTTCTAAATATGGTGAGTTTGTTTTTGATGACCCACTTAAAAGTTTTTCAGCGGAAAGTGAAACCGTATTAGATGATTTGGTTGATGAGAATGGAGAAATTTCTTTTGATCCAAATATAAATATAGGGAGCAGTGCACCGGGAATGTTAACTGCTAGCTTTTCCACTAAGGTATTTGAAGAAGGTGGTGGTTTTTCTGTTGATTCGAAATCAATCAAATATTCGCCTTATGAATCGTACGTAGGAGTTAAGACTCCGAAAGGATCATTATATCGGGGCACATTAGTTACTGATAAAGCACACGAATTTGAAATTGCAACTGTTGATGCCAGCGGTAAGCCAGTTTCAAGAAAGAACGTGGATGTAAAAGTCTACAAAATTGAGTGGAGATGGTGGTGGGATAGCTATGATAATGATCTAATGTCCTATATATCTCGACCAAGCACTGTTCCAGTTTATGAAAAGAAAATTGCAACCACTTCGGGAAAAGGTAAAATCAATTTTGAAGTAAAAAGGCCTTCTTGGGGTAGATATTACGTGCGAATCGAAGATCCAGTATCCGGACACGTTACCGGGAAAATATTTTATGTTGATTGGCCATATTGGGCAAGAGCAAATAGGACAGAAAATGAAAATGCTACGATGCTGAGTTTCTCTACTGATAAAGAGACTTATTCAACAGGAGAAAAAGTTAAAATTTCATTTCCTTCTCCTTCAAACGGCAAAGCGCTAGTATGTATTGAATCTGGAACCAAAGTAATTGAGAAGCACTGGGTTAAAACGAAAAAAGGAGAAACCAAATTTGAGTTTACGACCACAAAAGAAATGGCCCCAAATGTTTTTGTTCACGTGAGTTTATTACAGCCGCATAAGGCTACGCAGAATGATTTACCGATTAGAATGTACGGAGTTGTTCCAATTTCTGTAGAAAACCCTGATTCACATTTGCATCCAGTCATTAAAATGAAAGATGTACTAAAACCAGAAACGACTGCGAACATAACAGTGCAAGAGTCTGACGGGAAACCAATGACCTACACACTTGCTATCGTAGATGAAGGTTTACTGGATTTAACCGGTTTCAAAACACCAGAACCCTGGGATCATTTTTACACTAAAGAGGCTTTAGGAGTTAAAACATGGGATTTGTATGACGATGTAATGGGTTCGTATACTCAAGAGATGAGCAAACTTCTCGCAATTGGTGGAGACGCTGATGGAGGTAAGAAAAAACCAGCGAAAGCCAATAGGTTCAAGCCGATGGTGAGATTTATTGGTCCCTTCAAATTGAAAAGTGGCGGATCAACTACACATAAGATTGACATACCAAATTATATTGGATCAGTTCGAGTTATGGTGGTCGCTGGACAAGATAAAAGATACGGGCATGCAGATAAAACTGTACCTGTTCGGAGCCCATTAATGGTCTTAGGGACTTTGCCAAGGGTGTTAGGTCCCGGAGAAGAACTAAAGCTTCCAGTTAACATTTTTGCTATGGAAAAGCATGTTAAAAATGTGACTATTGAAGTAAAGTCTAATGATCTATTAGAGTTCACGAATGGAGTTAAAAAGAGCGTTAAATTCGATAAGATTGGTGATGAAGTAGTTAACTTTCCGCTGAGAGTAAAAGACAAAATTGGTATTGCGAAAGTTCAAATTATTGCAAGAAGTGGAAAGGAAGTAGCAAAGTTTGAAATTGAATTAGATGTGAGAACACCTAATCCAATGGTGGCTGATGTGATGGAAACGATTATTCAACCTGGAGATGATTGGACCCCAAGTTTCGCTTTTAAAGGAATACAAGGAACCAATTCTGCAACTATCGAAATGTCTGCCATACCTCCAATGAATCTAGAGAAAAGGTTGAAGTACCTTATTCGCTATCCTCATGGTTGTATTGAACAAACAACATCTTCCGTGTTCCCTCAGCTATTTGTAGATGACGTTATGCAATTAGATAATAATCATAAAATTGAGCTGGACAAGAACATTAAAGCTGGAATTGATAGACTGAAATTATTCCAAACGAGCGAAGGTGGTTTTGCTTATTGGCCTGGTCAATCCGAAACAAATGAGTGGGGAAGTAACTATGGTGGTCACTTTTTAATGGAAGCGGAAAAACAAGGATATAAAATTCCAACTTCTTTAAAAACGAATTGGTTAGCATACCAAAGAAAGAAAGCTCGAAACTGGAAGCATAGTTCGAGCAGTGCAAACTTCCATGGTTATAGTCATAATGTGGATTTAAGCCAGGCGTATAGATTATACACATTAGCCTTAGCTGGAAAGCCAGAATTAAGTTCTATGAACAGAATGAAGGAAGTCACAAGCCTTTCGTCAAGCGCAAAATGGAGATTGGCTGGAGCGTATGTATTAGTAGGTAGAAAGGAAGTTGCAAAACAAATTATCAATAATGTTTCAGTTAATGTTCCTGATTACGTAGAACTTTCATACACTTTCGGATCGTCTGTTAGAGACGAAGCCATGATCTTAGAAGTTCTGGCATTGCTTGATAACAAGACCAAAGGCGGAATGTTAGCAAAAGGAATTGCCGAAGCCATGAATAAGGATCAGTGGATGAGCACTCAAACTACAGCATATGCATTAGTAGCCATGAGCAAATTCATTGGAATTAGTTCTACAGATAAAACCATGCGATTTACGTATAATTTAAATGGTGGACAGGCGACTAGTAAAAGCACCATTTTACCAATTTATCAAGCTAAGTTGAAGGTTAATAAAACATCTACTAAAATGAAAGTAAGTAATACAGGTAAAGGGATGTTATACGCTAAGTTGATAGTGGAAGGAATTCCGGTAAACGGAGATGAAACGGCTGCAGCTAGCAATTTGGTTATATCAGTTGCCTATTCAGATATGGACGGAAATGTGTTGGATCCTTCTGTAATAGAACAAGGGACCGATTTTGTTGCTGCTGTAACGGTTACTAACCCTGGTTCAAGAGGCTATTTAAGAGAAATGACTTTAAATCAGATTTTTCCTTCGGGCTGGGAGATTCATAATACCCGAATGCAAGATTTCAAATCGTCAGTCACTACAAGTACTTTTGACTATCAGGACATCAGAGATGATAGAGTTTACACCTATTATAGCTTACGTGCCAATAGCTCTAAAACTTTTAGGGTGCAGCTAAATGCAACGTATCAAGGGAAATTCTATTTACCTACAATCGAAAGCGAGGCGATGTACGACAATACCATAAACGCCAGAACTCCTGGTAAATGGGTTAAAGTTGTGCAAGCTGGAGAATCTACTGCTCAAAACCCATAATGGGATTTGATAAAGACCGGCCATCAAAATCAGAAATGCAAGGTGATGTGGGGGTGGTCGGTCTTTTACTATGTTGTGAAGCCACACACGAATTCTATTATTCGGTTATAATTTATTTTTCTGCTACTTTTAGTTTCTTAAAGAACTTTGAAACTCGCAGCTATAGATATCGGATCAAATGCAATTCGTCTTTTAATTGAAGAGGCCAGACTGAACAATAGTGAACTTTACTTCAAAAAAATTTCTTTGACTAGGGTTCCTGTAAGGCTAGGTTCAGATGTTTTCAAGGAAGGATTCGTGTCGGTAAAAAAAACGAATCAACTTCTAAAATCAATTGTTGCATTTAGTCATTTAATTGAGTTAAATGAAGTAGAACATTTCAGAATAGTTGCTACTTCAGCCATGCGCGAAGCAAGTAATGGTGAAGAAATCATCCGATTAATAAAGCAGGAAACAGGGCTCACTATTGAGATTATTTCAGGAGAATTAGAGGCAGATTTAATCTTTGCGAATTTCTTTCTACAGAATTATACGGATCCCAGTCAGCGATATATATTTATTGATGTTGGAGGAGGGTCAACAGAATTGTCTTTCATAGAAAAAAATGAAAGAAAAGCGTCAAAATCATTTCAAATTGGGGCGCTGAGATCTGCCGAAGTTACTCAGGATGGAAGTGATGTGTGGGCGGAAATTGAATTGTGGATAAAAGAGCTCCATCTAATAAATCAATCAATTATCTCTATTGGTACAGGTGGGAATATAAATCGCATTTTTAAAGAAAGTAAACATCGATTTTTAGAGAAGATTAGTTATTCGGAAATTGAGCAGGTGGCGTCATATATTGGCTCGTTTTCTCTTGAAGATCGAATAAGGAAATTGAGGTTGAAACCTGATCGTGCGGATGTAATTATACCGTCATCGGAAATTTATCTCAAGGTCATGAGATTGGCTGGGAGCCAAAAGATGATTGTTCCGAAAGTTGGTTTGTCGGATGGGGTAATATATGATTTATACCAAAAGAAACTTATCCAAAAAGGCGATTTGGATAGTCTGAGATAATAGCGTCAACGTTTAAGTTGCTACATTTTCGTATGTCTTTTAATTCGTTGACAGTCCAGCAAAATATTTGGAGACCTTTGTCTTTCCATTCATTTATGTTCCGTTCATTAATGATTTGGTGGTTAGGAGCTATTGCATCTAATTTCAAATCTGGAAGTAATGTTTCTTTTTCAGTTACAAGCACAACTTTTAACTTCGGGTTTAGCTTTTGAATTTCGGACAAAATCCGCAGATCAAATGACATTATGAAAATAGACGAAGGTTCTGTAAAGGACTCTAATTCCTGAGCTACGATTTCCGCATATTTAGTTGGGTGAGGATGGAAAAGGCCATCGCCTTTTGGATGAGATTTAATTTCCAATAAGAGCTCTACACCGTTCCAATTTAAACTCCTTCGAACTTCTTCAAAAAGTGGTTTAGTTGATTTAATTTTTAATTGATGTTCCAGTCGGTTTTTCTTTAAGCCGCAATCATACCGCATGATTTCATTTTGGTCCATCTGAAACAAGTTGAATTCTTGACCTCCTGGTTCACAAATGTCCGGGTGCATCCATGGTTCATGGGAAAGAACTAATTGCATTTCAGCATTTACGACTAGATCAATTTCGATTCCGTTAACCCCTAGTTCGATTGCTTTTTTAATTCCGATAATGGTATTCTCAGGATAGTTTCCTCGCCAACCTCTATGTCCGATAATTTTCAATTGATTATGATGGGTTTCGGTTCACAATTCAAGTCTATCCAATCATTCAGCCAAACGGTAGGGGCAAAATCAAAAGCTGTGAATACAATTATTAGCACTAGCAATACAGCAAAGATTAGATACTCTTTAATACTAAACCATTTTTTCCAATTTAATATTATTGCAACCATTGTGGGTATATAAATAAAAAAGAAACCGATGTATCCTGCGCCTTTAAAGTTTTCCTTTAAAACATATCCAAAGTCTGTTACTTCGACTGTGTCAGGAAATATAGGTGACAGAGCCAGTTTAGAAAAATAGTAACAGCCTATGAGCCCTGGGATGACAAGGAATACATGGCAAAAAACTCTGGTTATTTTATTTCGAATGAAAGTACCAAATGCAGCGATCAGCAAGATTACCGCCAAAATGTTAAAATTGCCATGGTTGGTCGCGCTTTGAAGAACGTCTACAGCGAAAAATAAAACGAAAAAATGAAATACAACCGTCCATATGGTAGGTTGTTTTCTCAAAGTTTATAATAGATCGTTAGCAAGGTTTGCAAGTTCTGATCGTTCCCCTTTTTCTAAAGTAATGTGAGCATAGAGCTCATTTCCTTTAAGCTTATCAATTAAATAAGAAAGCCCATTACTTTGCTCATCCAAATACGGAGTATCAATTTGGTGAATATCTCCAGTGAAAATTATTTTGGTGTTCTCACCAGCCCTAGTGATTATGGTCTTTACCTCATGTGGGGTTAGGTTCTGCGCTTCGTCAACAATAAAAATTATGTTTGATAAACTACGTCCTCTAATAAATGCAAGCGGAATAATTTTCAGCTGTTCATCCGCCTCCATTTCCTCAATGGCTTTGAACTTTTTCTCATTTTCTTTGAATTGAGATTTGATGAATTTTAAATTATCAAAAAGTGGTTGCATGTACGGATTGATCTTGTCTTCTGCTGAGCCGGGTAGATATCCAATATCATTATTGCTTAAAGGTACAATAGGCCTAGCCAATATAATTTGATGGAATAAGTTCTTTTGTTCCAATGCACTAGCAAGAGCTAGAAGAGTCTTTCCGGTACCTGCAACTCCTTGAAGTGTAACTAGCTTCACGTCAGGGTTCATTAACGCATGGAATGCAAAGGTTTGCTCCGCGTTTCTAGGCTTTATGCCGTAGTAATAGCTTTTTTCAACGCGCTCCAATTCCTTAGAAGCTGCATTGTAAAAGCTAAGAATAGAAGATTTGCCATTTTTTAGAACGTAAAACCCATTATTAAATAACTTGTCACCTAAAAAATCTACTTCTTCAGAGGTAGTTTTCTTATAAAGTTTTTGGATAATGTCCGCGTCAACATCGTTGATTTCAAATTTACCTGAAAATAAACCACTGGTGTTTTGAACTTTACCAGTCTGGAAATCTTCCGCAGCTATATTCAATGCCTTCGCTTTAAGGCGTAGGTTGATGTCTTTGGAGACTAGAATTACCTTCTTATCTTTTTCTTGTTCAGATAAGGTTAAGGCTGCATTTAATATTTGATGATCATTCTTGCGATCTGAAAATATTTTAGTGGCGTCTAGAATTTTATTTTCATTCACCATCACAATTTTAAAGTTCCCGCAGTTGGGGCCATTAATTGGAATCCACTCCTGAAGCATGTGCTCCTCAGATAGTTTGTCCAACACCCGAATGAATGATCGTGCAGAAAAATTCTTTGTGTCGTTTCCCTTTTTGAAATTATCCAGTTCTTCCAGTACTGTTATTGGAATAGCGACATCGTGCTCCGCAAAGCTTGTAATTGCGTCATGATCGTGTAGGATTACAGAAGTGTCTAATACAAATATTTTCTTCTTTTCCTTGGTGATAGAAGTTTTAGGTGAAGAGGTAACGCTCTTTTTTTGAGCCATAAGCATGATAATTGGTTACTGAAATGAAGATAACAGAAGAATCTAAAATACCTGTTTAAATTGGGGTCAACTTATTAAGTTTTGATCGTTAATTACTCACTCCTGTTTGTGATCATTAATTTTGTATTGAAGAACCGTCAGGGTACATAGGCTTTAACGGAAAGCTACAGCTTTTGTTTCCTACTCGAGAAAGAAATCAAACTCACTTATTAATGATCTTTGGCTCTGATCTATTTGCACTTTAAATATTTTACCAGTCGTACAATCACAAAATTGACAGGTCTCATGTCTATCTCCTTCAGTTTTTATTTTCAAAGGAATAATTCCGTTTCTCTTTAAAAATCCCTCTAGGTTATTTTTAGTTTTTCGATCGCTGTTTTGGTCCACCCATTCTGGTGCACAAGTAGTTTCTAGTAATTCAACCCATTCTTTATCAGTGGTTTTTGAGCAGCTTGCGAATGCAATTAAAATGCATCCAATGATTATTAGTTTTTTCATCGCATTGATTTTCTAAATAGTTGCAACTATCATGCCTGCTTGCTAGTTTTACCGTATGAAGAAATTTGCAGTAGTTATTGCGATGATATTAATATCCTTCCATGTTTGTGGTCAGATCATTAATGTGGAATCCAAAAGGTTGAATGGAACGAAGCAAGGTTGGAATGGGCAAATTGATTTCAACCTGAACTACATTAAAAACACCAAAGAAATTTGGCAGTTCGGGAATAGGATTGCTGTAGAGTATTTAGCTCATAAACATCGATATTTAATTTTGAATAACATAGCGTTAATTAAAGCTGCAGGAAGCGACCTGGTAAATAAGGGCTTTCTTCATGCTAGATATAGTTATAAGTGGAATTTAGGTGGCCGTTTTAATTTTGAGTCTTTTGAGCAAATTCAATATAATAGTGTTCAGAAAATAACCGTAAGAAACTTAACCGGTGCAGGATTTAGAGTGAAAGTACTTGGGAATGACACGGTTAACTTGAATGTTGGTGTCGCTTCAATGATTGAATATGAAAAGCTCACTGATAATACTGAAGAAATTAACTTCAGAGGCAGTAATTACATGTCTTTTAACTGGAAAATCAACAAAAAAGTCACATTAAAAACGATCTGGTATTACCAACCCAAGTTTTCAAACTTTCAAGATTATAGGTTGTCTGGTGAGTCTTCAGCTTCATTAAAGATTTCGAATAAATTAAGTTTTCTAACTCTATTCGCACTGTTGTATGACAATATGCCTCCTGATGGCGTTCCAAAATCAATACTGAGTTTGAAGAATGGCATCCGTTATAAATTTGGGTGATTTTTACCAAAAGAAATTCATTGATTTTCTGAGCATGAATGACTATATTTGACGGCATTTTTCAAGGAAATCCATGGAGCAGATCAAGCCGTACGTACCGCAAAATAAAATTAGAATTGTTACAGCCGCATCACTTTTTGATGGTCATGACGCAGCAATTAATATCATGCGAAGAATCATTCAGTCTACCGGCTGTGAAGTGATTCATTTAGGGCATGACCGAAGTGTTGAAGAGGTTGTGAACTGCGCAATTCAAGAGGATGCACAGGCTATTGCTATAACTTCTTATCAGGGAGGACATAATGAGTACTTCAAATACATGTTCGATCTTTTAAAAGAAAAAGGTGGCGAGCACATAAAAATATTCGGAGGTGGAGGAGGTACGATTCTACCTTCTGAGATTGAAGAACTTCAAGCTTACGGAATTACAAAAATCTATCATCCTGATGATGGCAGGTCACTTGGGCTTCAGGGTATGATTAATGACCTAGTTGAACAATGTGATTTCCCGACCGGGGCGAACTTAAATGGAGAAGTAAACCATTTAAAGGAAAAAGATGCAAGGTCAATTGGAAGGTTGATTTCTGCAGCAGAAAATTTTCCAGAAGAAAGTGCTTCAGAGTTAAGCGAAGTACACAATCTTGCTGAAGCCGTAGCCGTTCCAGTTCTTGGTATAACAGGTACTGGAGGATCGGGTAAGTCATCTTTGGTAGACGAATTAGTTCGTAGGTTTTTGGTTGATTTCCCTAAGAAGAATATTGCAATTGTTTCTGTCGACCCATCTAAAAAGAAAACAGGGGGAGCATTATTAGGTGACAGGATTAGAATGAATTCGATTAAAGATGATCGTGTTTATATGAGGTCACTGGCAACTCGTCAATCCAATTTAGCTTTGTCGAAACATGTTTCAACCGCTCTTGAAATCTTAAAGGCGGCAAATTTCGATTTGATCATATTGGAAACATCGGGAATTGGTCAATCAGATACGGAAATTCTAGACCATTCTGATACTTCTTTATATGTAATGACTCCCGAGTTTGGCGCTGCAACTCAATTGGAGAAAATTGACATGTTGGATTTCGCTGACATGGTTGCACTCAATAAATTTGATAAACGAGGTGCACTCGATGCAGTTCGAGATGTAAAGAAACAATATCGAAGAAACCATAATTTATGGGAAACAGCGGATGAGGAAATTCCAGTGTATGGAACGATAGCTTCTCAGTTCAATGATCCAGGAATGAACTCCTTGTACAAGGCGCTGATGGATAAAGTTGTTGAGAAAACTGGCGCAAATCTTAAATCAAGTTTTGAGATTACTCAGGAAATGTCCGAGAAAATATTTGTAATTCCTCCGGCAAGAATCCGATACTTATCTGAGATTTCCGAAAACAATAGAGGCTATGATAATTGGGCGAAAAGCCAAGTTGCTGTGGCTGAAAAGCTATATGGAATGGATATTTCTATCAAAGCAATGGCTGAATCTAGTTTTGAGGATAAAGATCGATTGGTCAAAGGACTTCAAGAGGCTTACGAACAAACTAAGTTAGATCTTGATCCACACAATTGGCAGATTATTGAAAATTGGGAAGATAAAGTAGCTACCTACAAAGCGCCCGTTTACAAATTTAAAGTTCGAGACAAAGAATTATCGATTGAAACTCATTCTGAATCATTATCACATTTACAAATCCCTAAAGTAGCTTTGCCTTCATATAAAGGGTGGGGAGATGTTTTAAAGTGGTCACTTCAAGAAAATGTGCCTGGAGAATTTCCATATACGGCTGGTTTATTCCCGTTCAAAAGAGAAGGCGAAGATCCAACTAGAATGTTTGCTGGAGAAGGTGGGCCTGAAAGAACCAATAAGCGATTCCATTATGTTAGTTTAGGGATGCCAGCGAAAAGACTGTCAACAGCATTTGACTCAGTTACTTTATATGGTAATGACCCAGGTGTAAGACCAGATATTTACGGAAAAATTGGAAATTCAGGAGTTTCAATATGCTGTTTAGATGATGCCAAGAAACTTTATTCAGGCTTTGATTTATCACACCCGCTAACTTCGGTAAGTATGACCATTAATGGACCTGCACCAATGTTGTTAGGCTTCTTTATGAATGCGGCAATCGATCAGAATTGCGAGAAATATATTAAAGAAAATGACTTAGAAGCTGATGTTGAAGCGGCTTACAAAAAGCACTATGACGATAAGAAGAATGTGAGACCCGCTTATCAAGAAGAGTTGCCTCAAGGAAATGATGGGTTAGGCTTAATGTTGCTTGGACTAACTGGTGATCAGGTTTTACCAGATAACGTTTATCAAGAAATTAAAGCAGAGACATTAACGAAAGTTAGGGGTACGGTTCAAGCGGATATATTAAAAGAAGATCAAGCTCAAAACACATGTATTTTCTCAACTGAATTTGCTTTACGATTGATGGGAGATGTTCAGGAGTACTTTATTGCTAATGGTGTTAGAAATTTCTATTCTGTTTCCATTTCAGGATATCATATAGCGGAAGCCGGATCTAATCCAATTTCACAGTTAGCGTTTACCCTTGCCAACGGATTCACTTATGTTGAATACTATTTGAGCAGAGGTATGGACATCGATAAGTTCGGACCTAATTTGTCCTTTTTCTTTTCCAATGGAATAGACCCAGAATACGCGGTGATTGGTAGGGTGGCCAGAAGAATATGGTCGAAAGCATTGGCTAAAAAATATGGTGCGAACAAACGCGCTCAGATGTTGAAATATCATATTCAAACTTCTGGAAGATCCTTACATTCTCAAGAGATTGATTTCAACGATATTAGAACGACTTTACAAGCTCTTTATGCTATAAATGACAACTGTAACTCGTTGCACACCAACGCTTACGATGAAGCAATTACAACGCCTACTGAAGAGTCTGTTCGAAGAGCAATGGCAATTCAGCTAATCATCAACAAGGAACTTGGTTTAGCCAAAAATGAAAATCCAATTCAAGGAGCGTTTATTATAGAGGAGTTGACTGATTTGGTAGAAGAGGCGGTACTAACTGAGTTCGATCGGATTACAGAAAGAGGAGGAGTGCTTGGGGCAATGGAAACGATGTACCAAAGAAGTAAAATTCAAGAAGAATCGTTGTACTATGAGACTTTAAAGCACAATGGGGAGTTTCCTATTATTGGTGTGAACACTTTTCTAAGCTCTAAAGGTTCTCCAACAATTATCCCTTCTGAGGTTATTCGTGCTACTGAAAAAGAAAAGAAATATCAGATTTCAATGTTAGAAAACTTGAAAGATGGAAATTCTGAAAAGGCGGCAGAGGCACTTAATAGAGTTCAGCTCAAAGCGATCCAAAATCAAAATATATTTGAAGAATTAATGGAGGCTTCAAAGTACTGTTCTTTGGGTCAAATTACTGGCGCGTTATTTGAAGTAGGTGGACAGTACAGAAGAAATATGTAATCACTCTAAAGTAAATTACCTTTTGAAAAGAACGTTTACCATAATGTGTTTCTTATTGATTGTTGGGACAGCGTTTGCTGACCTAAAGGAAGATACATTGCGCTCAGAAGTTCAGGTTGCACCAACTGATTCGTTAAGATGCGCAGCTCTTTATCGTCTTGGATATTATCAATTTTTCCAAGAACGAAATTTAGCAGGCTCATCGATCAACTTATTTGCAGCATTGCAATTAGCAGATCGATATGGTTTTGCTGAATTAACCGCAAATTGTAACGATGCGCTTTCTTGGATCGAAGAGCGAAAAGAGAACTATTATAAGTCAGTTCAATATGCAGAAAAAGCATTTTCATATTATTCAAAATCTGACGATGATTTGTATCGGTTTAAAGCGGATTATAACCTAGGATGTCTGTTATTAGGTGTAAAGGAAAAAGAGCACAGCGAACTTCATTTAAGAAAAGCACTAAAACTTGCACGAGATTTAAATAAGAAGTCTTGGATTTTGAATAGCCTCCAAGCAATGGGTGGTATGTACCGAGATCAAGGGAAGTTTCATCAGGCTAAGACGGTAACGTGGGAAGCAGCTGAAATAATGAAAGCTAAATCAGGTACTTACGGAAACGGCAGGATTCCTACTTTACTTTCTCAAATCTCCGCTAAATTAGGCGATTATAATGAAGCCGATTTATGGATGGATCGTGCCATTGAATGTGCCAAACTAAAACAAGATAAATTACTTTTCAAAGAGATTTACTTCGCTGATTTTGAATTGAAAAAAGAAGAAGGGAAATGGGCCGAATCTATCCTTAGCTACAATCTATTTGAGCTGTACAAAGATTCTGTATTCACAGAGGATGGGATTGGATCTTCTCATGCTGCAGAAGCTCAATATTATAAGGATGTAAAAGCACTCGAAAACGAGAAGAATGAAGCCGAAAAGCGTCTGAATGAATCTGAGCAAGTTCGATCTGAACAGCAGCAAATGTGGATGTGGGTTGTTATTGGAGTCTTTTTAACTGCCTTAATATTTGTATTCCAACGGTTCCGAGTGACTTCAAAACAGAAAGCAACTATTCACAGGCAAAAGCTTCATGTAGATGAAAAGAACAAGGAAATAATGGATTCTATTATCTATGCAAAAAGGATTCAAGCAGCCATTTTGCCATCGGACGAATTGTTAAAATCCACACTACCGAATTCCTTTGTTTATTATCTTCCAAAAAATGTAGTGGCTGGTGATTTTTACTGGCTTCATGCTATTGACGGGAAAGTCTTGATTGCAGCTGCAGATTGCACGGGACATGGAGTTCCTGGAGCTATGGTTTCATTAGTTTGTAATAATGCGCTTAATCGCGCTGTTCGTGAATATCGACTTACTAAGCCTGCTGAAATATTAGATAAAACGCGAGAAATAGTAATTCAAGAATTTGCAAAATCTTCGGAAAATGTAAAGGACGGAATGGATATTTCTCTGTGCTCGATTAACCTTGAAACTAAAGCAATAGAGTGGGCAGGAGCAAATAATCCTATTTGGATTGTTGATGCAGAAACGACTGAATTAACAGAAATTAAAGGAGATAAAGAACCAATAGGTCAGTTCGATCATCAAACTGCTTATACGAATCACCAAATTCAGCTTAAATCAGATGATTTGATTTATTTGTTTTCAGATGGTTTTGTAGATCAGTTTGGCGGAGACAACAATAAAAAATATCGCGCGAAGCAATTTAAGGAGCTGTTGGGGACAATAAGTAAGAAGCCTTTAGCCGATCAAAACCGAATGCTTAATGAGGAGTTTGAGTCATGGAAAGGAGATACAGAACAGATAGATGATGTCTGTGTTGTGGGTATTAGACTATAATTAAATCGGAGAAAAGTGGCAGGTCGAAGTTCATACTTTGCCGTTCGTCTAACCCTTCTTCGATAACCTGTTTTCAATGTTAATTTTCTTTAGCTTAGCAAGTATCAAAACTATTATTATCCGTTTATTTCTTTGTTTCATATGTATTTTTTCAAGCCTATTTTGTACGCAAGTTCTGGCTCAATTTGGCGATAAGGGATTTTTCCTAATTGACTCAGTAGACTACGATTTCTTAAGTGACGTTGATAAAACTTTATTAGATTCGGTTTTACCTAAATATCACAGTGCTGATCATGATACTTCTCGGTTGAAATTACTCTCAGAATTAGCAAATGGCCTTAATGATGGTTTATTATGGCCTAAGTACAATCAATTTATGTACGATAAAACTAATGAGCTTCAGCAGAATAAATTTGATGGTAAGAGTTGGACAAGGGTTATTAGTTTTCGTTCAGAGGCAATTAATAATTTTGGATTTATTCAATATAATATTGGAAATAGGGACAAAGCCTTGGAGTATTTTGAAAAATCGAACAAAATGCAGAAAGACATTGGTTATCTCAAAGGGTACGCGCATTCTTTGAATAATCTGGGAACCGTTTATCGAAATTTGAATTTATTAGATAGTGCCCTGAGTAAATATCAAGAAAGTTACAAAATTGATATGCAGCTAAAAGACACAAATGCGGCTGGACAAAGCATCAATAATATAGGTGAGCTTTATCAAGCCAAAGGGAAATTAGCTATAGCGCTGTCCTATTATGAGCAAGGTCGTATGATGAGTGAGCTAGCTCGGGATCAAGAACGAATGGCTCAATCGTATGGGTATATTGGTGAGTTATATGCAACTCAAAAAAATTACGCAAAAGCGAAAGTGTTTTATTTATTAGGTCTTAAAACAAATCAAGTAATAGGGTCGTCAGCAGGAATTGCAAATTCATATAATAAATTAGGTTCAATATGTCTTAAAGAGTTGGACCTGGATAAAGGTTTGACTTATTTTTTAAAAGCAATTGATGGTTATAAATCACTGCATTTTAATAGAGGTTTAAGTGGAGCATATTCTAACATGAGTAATATATACTCCTTGAAAGGAAATAGTATTAAGGCACTGCTTTTCTCCAGAAAAGGTTTGGCGATTAAATTGAATATGAAAGACAGAGAAGGAACGTCAGCAGCATATTCTGACCTGTCTGGAATTCATTTAAAACTAGGGCATAAAGACTCGTCATTGATTTATGCCCATAAGGCTAGGAAAATAGCGTATGAAATAAATCAATTTCAAATCATCAAGGACTCTGAATGGGCATTATACGAGGCTAGTAAAGCCAATGGAATGGATCGTGTGGCGCTGCATGCTTATGAGCGATATACCGCTTATAGTGACAGTATTGACAATAAAGAAAATCAGAATGCATTAATTGAAATGCAGTATAAGTATGACTACGGAAAACGAGCTTATTCAGATAGTATATTAATCAACAATGAACGTATACTAGAAAAACAGATAGTAGCGGAGCATAAGTTAGAGGCGGAGCAAAGAAAAAGTGATAATTATCTGCTCCTAGGAATAGTTGCTGCAATTGCAGCGTTGGCTATCGGAGTTTTTATTGCATTTGTGAATAAGAGAAAATCTGGAATTGAAATATCAAAAAAACACGAAGAGTTAGGAATTCAAAAAGACTTGGTAGACTCGAAAAACGATCAAATAATCGACTCAATTAATTATGCTGAGAGAATTCAAAATGCGCTTTTGAAAAATGAAGATATTATCAAATATCAATTGGCTGACCATTTTATTTTCTATAAGCCCAAGGATATAGTGTCGGGAGATTTCTACTGGACATATGAACGGGATGAATATTTATATGTTTGTGTTGCGGATTGCACAGGACATGGTGTTCCTGGAGCTTTTATGAGTATGTTGGGAATTGCGTTTTTACAAGAAACCTTAACTTCGCATAAGCTTTTATCTCCCCATGACATTCTCAATAAATTAAGAGAGCGTATCATTTCTGAGTTGTCTCAAACAGGTAATTTACATGAACCAATGGATGGAATGGATGCATCTATTCTTAGATTGAACAAAACGACTAAAGACTTGGAGTGGTGTGGTGCTAATAATAGTTTATTTATTGTTTCTTCACAAAATTACTCTAGTAGTTTTAATGAAGGTGAATACCGAATAATGCACAATGAAAAGGATCGTGTGAATTTGATTGAACTGTTATCTCAAAGACAACCAGTTGGGTTTCACAAAAATTCAGTTCCGTTTTATTCAAGAAAATTAAATATTGCTGATGGCGATCAACTTTACTTGTTTACGGATGGGTTTTCTGATCAATTTGGAGGAGAAAGAAAGAAAAAATACAAATTAAGTCAATTGAAAAATTTGATTCTTGAGAATTATGCGCTTCCGCTAGCTAAGCAGCAAGAACTTTTGGAAAACGAGCATAAGACATGGAAAGGAGATCTGGATCAGCTCGATGATATCTGTATCATTGGCCTGAAACTTTAGTCCGTTAAATTATATTCCGATAACCTTCCTAATTGAACCGTAGCTTTTCCTTTTTTATCTTGGCCTAGAATTCTAACGAATTTTGCATTCCAAATAAACTCCTCTGGTTTATAGGATCTTCTTGTATTTATTTGCTGATTATAGGTAACATCAAAACCTTGGACCTGAATAATAATTTCCGCATGAGTTTTTTCCAAGTCTTCTGGTGTGATATCCTGAATAGGACTTTCGGCATTTAATGGATGGACTAAAGTCCAGCTGGTTGCTAACATATTTATTTTTGCGATCTCTAAAGGAAGACTATAAAATTTCCTTGTAACACCAAGTTCATTTTCGTCTATGTAGGCAAGGAACATATCAGCTTTTACTTCGATTATTTGACTTGCTTTTTTGTTAGCTAGTCTCACCATAAGACCTTTGCCCTCTTTGTACGGTGAAATCAACGCATTATCACTAAACATTAATTTGGCTCTGGCTCTAGAAAATTTCCCATATAATAACCCGGTCGAAACGGCAAATCCAAGCAGTCCAAGAAAAGACTCAATTGCTGCTATTGTGCTAATAGGTGCCGTTCCTGGGCTAAGTTGACCATAACCAACGGTGGTCATGGTTTGAGTGCTGAAAAAGAATGCTTTCAAATAATCTGACTCTATCCCAAGCTCTTCTATTCCATTAATTCCGTCAACGCCTAATCCTATATAGATGCTTGCAAATATTACGTTGCTTAAGAAAAAGCCTAGAAACAATAGAGCGAAAAACACTCCCCAATTCATGTTTATCAAGGAATGAAACAAGCTGAATTTGCTAAGGAACCCGATTCCTTCCTTTTTTACATTAGACGAACCATCTTTGTTTAACAATCTAACACCTTCGTTAGTCGGATTATTACTAAATCCAGAATCTTTTAACTCATCATTTCTTTTTAATCGATTAAATACCATAAGTAGCTATAACATTTTAGTTAATCGATTGTTTTGGATAATCGATTGATTACTAATGTAATTTGATTTTGTAAATAGGAGGCACCACAAATAGGTCTGTTTTCAACCTTTTTTCTTTCACTTTGCATTTTAAGATCAAGTAAGGAATTTATGGCGAAAATAAGGGCAGATCTAGGACCGATAGGAAAATGTTTTTTAGACAAAGGATTTAAACCAAAAAGGAGCAATTAGGTGTTGGAGACTCTAATTATATCTTTTCTGGAGATTATGCGGATCAATTCGGAGGTGAAAAATTAAAAATATTAAAAACTATCAAATTTTAAAAAGAGCTTATGGCTAACTCAAATTTGTCCATGAAAGATTCGTCAAAACTCTTGCACACCTTTCTTGAACAGTAGATAGGAGAGAATGAACAAGTGCATGATATGTGCATTATTGGCATTAATACTTAAACAAGTAATAAAATAAAACGAGGATTATGGTCAGTATGTTTGATTTAGGTGAAGGACCTAGCAATATTATTTTTATTTTCGTGTGATGTCATTTCAAATAAACGCCACAGAAAAAACGCCTGAGATTGATTTCTCAACAACAGATGGAGTTCTTAGGTTAAAGGGGATTTCCATTCCTGAAGATTCTAAAGAATTTTATAGAGGTCTTTATTTAGAGGTAGAGGATTATCTTAAATCTCCGAAAGAGACTAGTATAGTTGAGTTTCACCTAGAATACTTCAATACAAGTACAACTTTATTTCTTAGAGATTTGATGAAGAAGTATCGCGAAGCACATCATGCAGAAACAACGATAGTTCAAATTATCTGGATCTATGAAGAAGATGATTTAGACATGGAGGATGCTGGATTAGAGTTTAAAGATCTATTTGATGATGTGCCATTTGACGTTAAGTCGGTTCACGAATTCGATTTTAGATAAGTATAACTCCCATTTATCCGGATAAGCTTTCCTTTAAATTTGTTGCAAGACCCATGGTTTACTTGCTGTAAATCCAAAGCCCAATTTTTTCTTTCTGTTTAATTACGACCAATTTTTCTTTTAGTATCTGCTTGTCCTTAGAGGCTTGAATACTAACTAAATTCAATCCATTGGAAGATTTGACAACTACTGATTTGTAGCCTTTTTGCTTCCATCTTTTCGCTTCTTTAATTGCATTCGTTTTACTTCCGAAACTTCCTGCAACGATGTGAAAAGATAAATTTGAAGGGGGCTCTTTATGTTCCACCACAATTTTTTCTTCTGGTTTTTTATCTACAACTTTAATTTCTACAATAGGCGGGATGTGTTCAGTTTTGATAGGAATGAAATCCGCAGGATTGCCTAGGGCCGCAATTGTTTGATCAACTATACTAACATTAAAATTCAAATCCTGATAGACCATTAACTTACCTGAATAACAAGCAACCCATATTATCCCTTTTTCATTATCGATGGTAATTCCGATTGGTTTACTCTTTGTTTCGATATTGTCGAGAATTTCAAAATTTCTAGCATCCACCTTAGTCATTGTGTTAGAGCCGTAATTTACCACGTACAGGTAATCGCCTGATGCGCTTAATTCCATAGACCTAGGCATTCGGCCCGTTCTAATTTTCTTATTTATTTCCCGGTTTATTAAATCATACTTCAGAATTTTTCCTTCACCATTAACACTAACAAAGAGCGAATTCCCATCAGGCGAAAGACACAAATGGCGAGGGTTCTTACCTATTTCTTTTATGGTATGCTTTGAATAGGTCTCTAAATTCATAACAGAAATTCGAGAAGATCCCATTATAGCAATGTATGCTGTCTTGCTGTCTTTTGAAATTGCAATCCCTCTTGGATGAGATCCAACTGAAACTCTTTTGATTTCTTTTTCCGTTTCCAAGTCTATAATACTGACATCACCGCTTGACCAATTGCTTACAATGAGTTTTTGGTTGTCAGGAGAGACAGCCATAAACTTTGGAACGGCCCCCGCTGCAATTACATTTTCAATTTGGTGGGTTGCAACATTGATTTTATAAATAAAACTGCTATCATACGAGTCTCCTCTACAATTATCACAGCCAGGATGATTAAAGCCTAACCCTGTCATATTGTAATTGGACACCCAAGCATATTTTCCTTGATGAGAGAAAACACATTCTACTGGCGCCCCTTTCAATTCATTTCCGCCTTTCAATCCATAATCTTCTGGGGTTACTTTGTCTGAAATGGTTGCGACTAAATCGTAGTTCCTGTCATGAACGGTAATTTTGTGTTTATACATCATATGTTGTGAGAAGAAATACCCATTGCCAGAATGCACAACTGATTTCGGAGAAAGACTTCCCTCAATCACCTTTAACAAACTTAAGCTACTGTCCATTCGAATTGAACTTTCAGCTTCTTGAGAAAGTGCAGGTATGGTGTATACAAGAAATAAAAGCATGTAATACTTCACTATTCTAATGTACTAAAATATACGAGGGTTAAAATTTCTTTTTGCCATAGATATTTTCAGGCAAAGTGATTTACGCTTAGCTTAAAAATTGAAAAGCGTCTGCTGCTGATTCTTCAGGAATTTCTTCCATTGGAATGTGACCAACATCTTTGTAAATGATAAGCTGACAATCAGGAATGTCTTCTTGAAACTTATGAGCGTGTTCTACATCCAACCATTTATCTTCCTCCCCCCATTGCACTAGTACTGGAATATTTAGATCTTTTAAATTATGGGTATTCTGCTTATATCTTGTATTTGCAATTCTTACAAAAGCTTCTTTATTACCAACTCGATGAATCAAATTGTAATATCGTTCAATAACCTCGTCTGTTACTTTCGATTGATCATAAAAAACTTGCCTTACAAACCTTCGAACAACCGCTTTAGGTATGAAGTTGAACACGTTTCTCAAAACCGGAGTCTGGGCGATCACAAAAGGTAAAGGGTAGTTATTATCGTTGATATATCCAGCTGCATCAAGTAAAATTAATTTCTTAACTCGATCCTGATCACTCAAAGCATATTCCCAGGCAAGCCAGCCACCCAAGGAATTTCCAACGACACTGCATTCTTTAACATTTAACTGATCTAAGAAGTCTTTAAAGAAATCTGTAAATAACTCAATGGAATATTGATCTGAAGGGTTAGGGCCGGTTAAACCGAATCCAGGCATGTCTAATCTAATAATCCTAAAATGCTTTTTTAGAATGGCCGTCCATTCATCATATGTATGCAGTGAAGAAAAAGTACCATGAATCAGTAATAAAACAGGACCTGAACCTTCATCCCTATAATGCACGTTAACTCCAAGAACCTCAATCCATTTGGATTGATCGTTACTGTATGTATAGATTAACTCTTCTAAATTCATGGACCTTTATGGCGCTGTAATGCGAGCCAAGGTAATCAAATATGTAAGCGAATCTAAACTAAAAAATAGCTAATAGTTCAATAAATTGGTTGGTCGAAATAATCAATTCGTTGATCTGAATTAATTCCAACTTTGTGCCTATAATTTGAAAGGCCTAGTTATCAACAACTAATTTTTATCGATAAGAATACCGTTAAACTTACAAGCGAAATACTCTTTGAATGCTTGTTTCACCGTAAGGTCCATACTAGAAAGGAAGGATGCATCAGTGGCTAATTCGAAAAACACTCGATCTTGCTGTGCGAGCAAAGCAATATTGAATTTCGAAAATACTCCTCGTTCAATTCCCATTTTATAATATTCCATTAGATTTTCAACTGAAACGCTTTGGAATAATTGAATCGGTTCCCAACAACTTGGAAAAAATACTTTAAGTTCATTTAAGTATTCGGTTGTCATGCCTCCTAGGTTATTTGTGAAGTGTTTTACTCCTTCATAATACCGATCAATAAAATCTAGTTCTTCATTAAAAAGATAATCCTTCATAATGGCCATGTCAGAAAGTTTTAGCCAAACCGCTGCCTCAATTAATTCTTCTTTGGATTTAAAGTAATTGTAAATAGTTGCTTTGGATACACCAAGATGTTCTGCAATCTCGTCCATAGTAACCTTTCGGACGCCATTTTCATAAAAATAAGGCAACACTTTAGTGAGCCATTTTTTCTGTTTAGCATCTAATTCTTTACGTTCTTTTTCTACTGCTTTTCTGCCCATTATTAAACTATTTTGAATTGAATAGTAAATTCAAAAAATTGTTATAATTTTATTACCCGAATTCAGTCACGAAGTTTACCAAAAAATACCCATGATTAAAAGGATAATTTTTCTACTTGTACTTTCTATTGTAATGCTAAGTCATAATATTACTGCTCAGGAAGCAAGTTCTTTAGAGCAAACAACGGAGCCTGAATCTGGCTTTGCGGAAAATGGGGTCTATTTGGAATTAGGCGGGAATGCAGGGATCTACTCGTTTAATTACGAGCGATTTTTTATGACGGATAAGATAAAAATCTCTGCTAGAATTGGATTTGGACTCTTTGGAGAAGGAGTGATCATTAAGCCAGAAATTAAAAAAGGATTGGATTTGATGATTCCGTTTGGTGCAAATGCAGTTTATGCGATCAGTGGATCTCATCATGCAGAATTCGGATTAGGAGCTACTTTCTACACTTATAAAGTTTTATCTATTGAAACATCAGCTGCTAATATTGGTCAGCAACCAATTGAACCAAGTTTAGTAAGGAACAATGATTTTATTCCAAATTTCGCGATTGGATATAGATTTCAAAAAGAAACTGGCGGAATGTACTATCGAGCGTTTTTTAACGGTCATTTAACAAGGCGAGTTTTGGCAGATGATGCTCACACTCATTCACAATATTCAGTTGTAACATTAGATCCATGGTTCGGAATATCTGTGGGGTATGGATTTTAAAATGATGAAAATGAAACCAAAATATATTTTGCTAATAGGGATTTTCATCTCTGGGATAATTGTATTTGACTCTTGTAGAAAAGAAGAAGCACCTTTAAGAGTTGGAGGATGTAACGATCCAGATTCACCAGAAAATAATATTGGGGATATTGATTACGATGACGCTTCTTGTTTATATGGTTTCATAACAGGGTACGAAATTGCTTATCATCCGCGGTATGATAATGCTGCTGGAACGGGCACGGATTGGGACTTAATAATTGCTACAGAAGCAGATTTGATTCTAAGAATAAAACAAGATACAGCCGCAGGATATTTTTTCGAATCATTTGAGCAAACCGATCAAGTGTATAATGATACTGCTAAATGGGGCTCTCCATTTGAGTACAAGCTGGTAAATACAACTTACGTTTGGGATTTGTACGATGTAGATGCTATTGGAGCGGACGATTTGGTTGCTCAAGGAACATTTAATGCAATCGAGAATGCGGCTAACGGGGTAGTTACAACCATAGGGTATAATCCGTTTGGAGATAGCACTGAACTTAGGATTACGTATGATCTTAGAAAAGATCCTTGAATTTCTTTAAGACGTAGAGAAACTGGTTAAATTTGATAGTGTTATGCACGCATAACACATAATCGACACTGATGGCACACAACTATAACGAATTATTCGATAAGCAAAAGAAGCACTTTATAAAAGTGGTTAAGCTTGACTCTATAAATGATAGAAGGAGAAAACTTCGTTCTATAAAAGACTGGATTAAAAAGAATGAAGAGGAAATTGTTCAAGCCATCCATAAGGATTTTAAGAAACCAATTGAGGAAATTAAATTCGGTGAGATTAAGCCGGTGGTTGGAGAAATCAGCGATGCGCTTATTAATTTAAGAAAGTGGACCGAGCCTAAGAAGGTTGATGCTCCATTGTTTTTATTAGGCACTAATGGGGAGATTCAAATTGACCCCAAAGGAGTAGTATTGGTTATCGCTCCATGGAATTTCCCTTTTAACTTAACCATAGGTCCAGTAGTTTCTGCTATAGCAGCAGGTAATTGCGTAGTCGTAAAACCATCAGAGTTAACTCCTAACACCGAGCAATTAATTGTTAAAATGTTGGGCGAGTTGTTCGAGAAAAATGAAGTAGCCGTGGTCACTGGAGATGCTTCGGTAGGGGCAGCTTTGCTTGAGCAACCATGGAATCATATATTTTTCACGGGAAGTCCGCAAGTAGGCAAGATTGTAATGAGAGCAGCGGCTGAACATCTGACTTCGGTTACTTTAGAGCTAGGTGGGAAAAATCCGGCTATAGTTGATGAAACAGCTAACGCTAAAGACGCAGCTGCTAAATTGATGTGGGGGAAATGTTTTAATGCTGGTCAATCATGTATATCTCCTAATTATGTTTTGGTTCATGTATCCAAAGAAAAACGACTAATTGAAGAGTTGGAAAAAGCATACAATAAATATTATACTACCGACCCTGATAAAATGAAGTCTTCTGGAGATTTTGCTCGTATCGTTAATAACAAGAATTACCTGAGAGTTAAGAAAATGGTTGATGATACTGTGGCTGCTGGTGGGCAAATTGTCCTAGGCGGAGCATTTGATGATGATCAGAATTATATCTCTCCAACTTTTTTAACCAATGTTTCGGTTGATTCACCGATTTTTCAAGATGAAATATTTGGGCCTGTATTGCCAATAATAACCTATGAGAGCATAGACGAAGTATTTGAAATCATCAATGATAATGAGATTCCATTGGCGATTTACGTGTTTTCTAAATCAAGTAAAAACATTGAAAATGTATTGAGAAATACATCCGCTGGTACCACAGGTATTAACGAAACTACAATTCAATTTATTCATCCTAGCCTGCCTTTTGGAGGCCAGAATCATTCTGGAATAGGTAAAGCCCATGGAGCGCATGGATTTATGGCTTTTTCAAATGAAAGATCAATCTTAAAACAAAAGGTGGGGGTGACTACCGCAAAGATGATTTACCCGCCCTATACTAATTTAAAACGAAAGCTAATTGACGTCCTTACTTGGAAGATGTAATGATATTTAACCAAGAAGAACATTTAATTATTCGAGAGGTGTGCGATTCATTCGTTGGCCCTGTAGAACCTATCGATGATGATATTGAATATTGGAAATCAAAAGTTTCTGATGTTGATCTAAAAGAGCGAATTGAAGAATCTGCCCAGAAATTACCGCCAGAGGATGTCAAGGATCTTAAACGTCTGGTTAAAATACTTTCTAAAAAGGAATTGGGTTTAACATGGGGCGGACCGCTAAAAACGTTTTCAGCACTTGATCAGGAGCAAAGAGAAAAACTATTTTTTAAATGGTCGAAGAGTAACGTAGGCGATTTAAGAAAAGCATTTAACGTATTTAGAAAATTATCCACGTTCATTTATTATTCTTCTAATTCCGATCATATTCCATTTGTGCATAGCAAGATTGGTTATTCGGCTGATCTAGTTGCTAATTGTGAGAATCCCACCCAAATAAAAACATTGGAAGCTACAGGTAATGTTACCTGTGACATATTAATAATAGGGTCAGGTTCTGGAGGCGGTCTAGCCGCAGGGATGCTTACTAAAGCTGGTAAGGACGTTGTATTAGTAGAAAAAGGTGATTTCTATAATGAAGAGAAGTTTAACCTGCAAGAAGGGGATATGATCTCAAAGCTTTATGATCGAGGTGGAGCGCTAACGACAAAAGATGCGAGTATCGGAATATTTGCGGGTAGTTGCTTGGGTGGAGGAACCACGGTTAATTGGAGTGGCTCATTCAAAACGCCTGACTACATTTTAAACGAATGGGAATCTGAACATGGGCTTAAGCACGTGAATGAATCTACTTTTAAAGAAAGTTTAACAGAAGTATTTAACACTTTTGGAATTAACTCGGATAATTCTGAGCACAATGAACAAAATCAATTGCTTTGGAAAGGTGCTGAAAGTCGAGGGCTAAATCCAACAATTATTGCGCGAAATGCCAAAGATTGTGGAAAGAACGGTTTTAGAAATTGCGGATTTTGTGGGTTAGGATGCAAGTCTGGTTGCAAACAAGGTACGATGCGTACAACGATAAAAGATGCTTCTGATCTAGGTGCTCGAATTTATTGCAATGCTGAAGTTAGGAAGCTTAATACTGGTGTTGGTAAAGTGTCTGGTGCAGAAGTGATTCAAAATTCTGGTGGAAAGACTAAGAAATTTAATATTTCGGCAAACACCGTGATTGTTGCAGGTGGGGCTATTCACACACCGTCATTACTATTGAGAAGCGGCATTAAGCATTCCGAGTTAGGTAAAAATTTATTTTTTCATCCAACGGTTGCTATCGCAGCCGAGTATGAAAAAGAAATTAAACCATGGCATGGGCCGATGATGACAACTTTAGTTTCTGATTCACTTAGGAATGATGGAAATTATGGGTATTGGATTGAAACACCCCCAGTTCACCCAGGGTTAATGGGTATGACTTTGCCATGGGTGTCTCGAACGCAACATAAGCAGGATTTTACCATGGCTAATAATTGCGGTGCGTTTATCGTATTGACTAGAGATAAGCATGGCGGAAAAGTAGGAATAGATAAATCCGGTCATGCTTCAGTGCAATATAAAATGCATTCATATGATTTGAACCATTCGCTTATGGGCATGGCAGAAGCAGCTGAAATTCATTTAGCAGCTGGAGCAAAAGAAGTATTGTTTCCGCATAGAACACGTAAAAGTGTTACAAATGAAATGACTCAAGTCGAACGAGCTAAATTTTATAAAGGCATGACATCTTGGCGATGGAGACCTAACGATTATATTTTATATTCTGCTCATCAGATGTCTACCTGCAGAATGGGAAATGATTCCAAGAGACATCCGGTAAATCCAGATGGTACATTTAGAGGTTATTCGAACTTAATTATCGCGGACGGGAGTGCCCTTCCAAGTTGCCCTGGAATCAACCCGATGGTTTCTATAATGGCATTGACACATCACACAATTAAATCATTTATTCATGGATAAAAGTACTACTGAAATAAAAGTTAGGGGATATCATCTAGATGGATATCAGCATGTAAATAATGCTCGATATTTGGAATTTCTCGAAGAAGCAAGATGGAGGCATTATGAAGATTATCCAGCTTCATTTTTTATTGAAAAAAACTGGGCTTTTATTGTTGTTAACATCAACATTAGTTATAAAAATTCCGCAGTTTTTGGCGATACATTAGAAATCCATACGAACATTGGTAAAATAGGAAATACGAGTATGAGTTTTCAGCAGAAAATATTTATTAAAGGAACTGATAAACTCTCTGTTGAAGCTGACGTTACTTTTGTGATTCTAGATGTTAAAACAAAGAAAGTAATGCCAATAGAAGGTGAACTTAAGGAAGTTTTATTACGCCAAAAAGTATTTAATTAATTGGGAAGAAATACCATAATCAGAGCTCGGTATAACAACGAGATCATTCAGCAAAAACTAGCTGTTAAGGCAATGGTATATTTTCAAAATAATGGGGTGAAGGGCGTTACGATGTCTCGTTTGGCCAAGGAGCTAAATATGAGTAAGACCACGATATATAATCACTTCACATCTAAAGAAGAACTTTTGGAAGCTGCTTTAGATTATAAACTAAGTGTGATTTCTGAATATGAATCGGTGCTTGAGAATATTACACTTCCCTATACGGAAAGGTATAGAAAGGCTATTCTTTTTTTCTGTGTCCAACTCTTCGATATTTCTACAAAGTTAATGTGGGAAATTCGAGACCATTACCCGAAGCTTTGGAAAAAAGTATTGAAGTTTCAAAAACAAACATTCAACAACTTAAAAGAGTATTACGAAATAGGTATTGATATTGGAGCTTTTAGGTCTACTTCCGACCCAATTCTAATGAGCTTAAATGATCAACAATTTTTTGAAATGCTAGGAATGAATAAAATTATTGAAGAGAATAACATTGAGGTGATTCAAGCCTTTAACCATCACTTCAACATGAAGTTTAATGGAATCGTGGAACCTAAATTCGGGATAACTGAAAATTTTTCCGATTAACAAGCTGTTACAACATGGTCATTCCCATTACGCCTAAAGTTAGAGCTAAAAATGCGGACATGATTACGATTCGTAAAGCAATATTTGCTTTAACCTTCTTTGGTTGAGTAGTAGGGTTCATTCTTAGGTGATTTTGTGGCTTCTATTTGTTAAACAACTAACTCCGTTCAAAGTTACAGGCGTAAAAGTAATTGTCAACTACTTAAAAGACAATGTTTTACACGATAGGGTTGCCTGTTCAGTAAGGAGAATTTTAAACAACTGACATGATGCGTTGATTTACAGGGAGTTGAGTTAGAATTCAATTTGGTTCAGGACTCCAATAAGTTTCTCTAAACTCGGATTCCGACAATACATATATCATCTATTTGTTCCAATTCGCCCATCCATTCTTCGATCAGAGCGTCCAAATGAACTCTTTGCTCTTCCATCGACATGTCCACAATAGAAAGTAATGTATCTCTCATTTGTTTCATTTTGAACTTCTTGCCTTTTACTCCTCCAAATTGATCAGGGTATCCATCAGTAGACATGTAAATGGCGTCACCAGGCATCAAATCAATGTCATGTTGGGTATAATGCTGATCATCCGGAGTAAAGCCTGCTACAGCAGATTTAGTTGCTTTTGTTTCTAGAAACTCTCCGTTTCGAATAATCCACAATGGTCTATTTGCTCCTGCATATTTTAGCGTCATACCACTAATACTTACAATGGCCGCATCCATTCCATCTTTGGTAGATTCAATATCATCGCCACTTTGTTTCAAAGAAGTTTTAATTCCAAGATTAAGTTCCCGTAATATATCGGATGGCGAATGATAGCCTTCTTCAATAATTTTTCGATTCAGTTTATCGGAACCTATCATGCTCATGAATCCACCAGGAACTCCATGCCCGGTGCAATCAGCGCAAACAAAGATTTGTTCTTGTCCTGTGTCAGCAAACCAGTAGAAATCGCCACTTACTATATCTTTTGGTTTGAACAGTACGAAATATTCCTTTAAAGATTTTTTGATGTCCTCTGGTCTTGGTAGTATAGCCTCCTGAATTCTTTTAGCGTAGTTAATACTGTCGGTTATCTCCTCTTTTTGCTCCATTATTTGGTGATAACTCTTTTCTAATTCCGCTGTTCGCTCTTTTACAACTCCTTCAAGCCAGATGTTTTGTTTTCTAAGTCTTCTTCTTCCAATGTAAACGGCAAAAATAACTAGTAAGAACAAGGCAATTATGTAAATTATTATTGCCCACCAGGTAACATACCAAGGCGATATGACCTGAAACTCAAAAGTATGCTCGCCTGTTTGAATTCCAAACTGATCTTGTCCCACAATTTTGATAGTATGGGGTCCAAAAGAAAGGTTATGTAACCTGATAATTGGGTCCTCACTCCATTCCGACCATCCTTTTTCGTCAAAAGAATATCGGTATTTCATCTGATCACTTATTGAATTGGAAACTATGGCTAAAACGACTTTCAGGTTGTTTTGGCTAAATGGAACATCCGCTATAGAAATTAACCCTACACCGCTATAGTAAGCGCTATCATTAAAGGAGATTGATCTGATCAACAGATGAGGTGAGTCTATTCTTCCAGCTGCATCGAATCGATATTGAATCAATCCTTCAGCGCCTCCGATCCAAAGTACCGAATCGGCTATGATAAAATTGATTCTTCCGATGTCCAAAGACTGAAAAGGATATTCAGATATTTGATCTCCCTTTAACATTCCTATCTGATTGTTAACGCAATACCAGATCGTACTATCGTGGAGATCAAAATTTTGAAAAGTGACTCCAGTTTGAAAAGGGTGATCTGAGTATTCCGAAAAGAACCCTTTTAATAATTTACCTTCTTCAGAACTTTCCTCTGGATTGTATACTAATAACTCGGAAGCTGTTCCAAACTTCAGCTCCTTATTATAGAGTACTGGCTTTATCCATTCTCCAGCCGCTAATCCATTTTCTTCTCCGAAGTTTTCAAACGTATATTCAAAACCGTCAAAATCCAGTTTGAAAATACCGGATTGAGTTGTTCCTAGCCAAATAGATTCTGACTTCGGGTCTTTAACTATACCCATCGACTTGCCTAATGGAATTCCAAAAACTTGCATAACGGTATATTGATTAATAACATCTAGAATTACGATGCCATTTGCTCCACTTACGATTAACGTCTGATTTCCTGAATCGTAATATACCTCTTCAGAATTCACATTTTGAACTAACTCTAATAATTCACCGTCAAACAAAAATAAGCCGTTATTGGTAGCGATTATTAAGTCTTCATTTACAACATCTAAATCCCAAACTTGCTCATCTAATTCAAGCTGCTCAAATCGATGTCTTCCACCAATTTGTTGATATAAACCCACAGAGGTTCCTACAAGCAGTGACCCTCTGTATTCTTTGATACATTGGACATTACCTTCCAAGCCAACAGAGTTAGAATAAAAAGAAAGCGGAATACTTCTGTTAATAACGCTTATCCCGTTTCCTGTAGCGAGCCATAAATTTCCATGATCCCCAATAAACATGGCTTTAATTTCTTCAC
>JBLIOB010000015.1:0-30624 GCA_047639575.1 Parvicellaceae bacterium | reverse complement strand
ATGGAAACTAATTTTTCGGCAAATGCAGTTTGTTGATCCTGAATAAATTCTCCATAAACCATAACATGAAGATGCCGATCAACCTGTTCTTTGATTGCAGTAATAATAGATGGATGACCATGTCCTAATGAACTTACGGCTATGCCCGAAGTAAGGTCTAAGTAGTTTTTTCCATGAATATCGGTAAGGTAACTGCCTTTTGCTGATGTAATTTCTAAACCTATTGGAAATGGAGTAGTGCGGGCAAGACTTTTACTCAACTTTTTTGAATTGTTCATTCCTCTGCCGCGTCTTTCTTTTTGCCTTTTCCAAGCTTTAGTGATATTCCAACGGTTAAATATCCACCAATGAACCTAGCTTTAAAATCTTCTACTTTCAACCAGTTATTGTAATATATTCGTTCAATATTATCAACATAAAATGCGGTTGCAACCATTGGGATTTGGTGAAATCCAAGCTCCATTCTAAGTCCGAAATTCCCAAAATATTTACGGAATCCTGCATTCAACCCTACAACGGTTCCGCCTAATTCCAGTATTCCAACTGTTCCTGCTGTATTTTCAGCAACTATACCGAAAGCAGACCAGCCAACTTTGGAACCAACATATAAATTGAATTTTTCTTTATTAATTAAATGATACTGAAGTCTAAAAGAGAACATCCCTGTAACAGCGGAAGCAACTGAAGTAGCTGAAGTGTTTTCTCTAACAGAATCTACCAGAAATTGATGAGAATTAAATTCAATTCCCAGATTCAAACTATTTTGGACGTTATAACCAATTCCAAAATTCAACATTGTTGCAAGTCCAGCGCCTGAACCAGTGTGGGTAGCATTTGAATTGACAGAATAGCCCGCGAGTCCGCCATCTAAATCTAAAAATAATTTACCCTTGTCTGCAGATTGTGCAAGCGAATTAAAACTGATTAAAACGGCTAATATAAAAGCTCCAAAGTACTTCATAGACCTAAAATAAGAATTTTTAGGATAAGGTTAATTCTACACAAAATTATTGTCTCGGTGGTGGGCCCCCAGGCCGTTGTTTTTGTCCTGGTGGTGTATGGGGCGGAGTTCTCTTTTGCTTATTGAATTGTTCTTCAGCGTGATATAATTTCGCCACTTTTTTAATAGGGAGAATCCCTTTAAACTGTAAATGATACTTTTTCTTGAGGTCTAGTTCCTCCTGTTTGTAAACGATCATGTCGTCTAATAACTTCTCTAACTCCAAATCAGTCATTTCCGATACATTTCCCTTTCTACTGGGTTTAGATGTTTTACGTAACGTAACCTGAGCTTTCTTATACTCTCTATACACTGGCCAAAATACTTCTGCTTCTTTTGGAGTTAACTCAAGCTTCTGGGTTAAGAATGCAATTCTACGTGCCTCTTTTTGTTCTTTCTTGCTTGGAGGTGTTTGTGCAACCGACTGTAATGCAATTAAGCACAGACAAAGGATTCCAAAATATTTAATTGCTTTCATAATTTACGTTTTGTTCTGTTAATACATCAAAATCAAAGTCAGTTGACTCATCAGAAAAATAATTTTCAATCATTTGAAGATCGGCTTCATTAAAACTTTCTTCAGGCTGAGCAGATGCTTCATCCCAAAACTCATCAAATTCCGTATCAAAAAAGTTTTCGAATTCAGTATCCGAATCTAATGAGGCCAACAAACTGGTTTCATTTTCTTCTTCCAATAGATTTAGATCTTCATCCTCAAACGAAAAGGCTACAAATTCTTCGACTAATTCGTCAACAAGCATTTCGTCAAGGTCGTCAAATTGAATGGATTCAAATGAATCTGGAACTTCTGCTACCTCAATGCCATTGTTTGGTTGATTTAAAATAAAAATTACAGTAACAATTCCCGCCATAATCGGGATGGCCCAAATTATCTTCCGTTTGAAGATTCTTGAAATCAACGAATTTTTAATTCCAACAGGTAATTCTGCTTGAATTTTATCCTGAATTCTTGAGGAAAGTGTATCGAAATATTCGTCAGGGGCAGATAATCCACCCTTGCCTTTATTTAAAGAAGCTTTGTCAATACCAAACAACAAAGGAGCGTTGTTCGCTAATTCTTCTTCTGATATGTTATCTCCAATTTCACTCATATATTCATATGACTATTAAAAAGCCAAAAGGTTTAATGTTCGGTTAAAAAGAATTCTATTTTTTTTACTGCGTGATGATAAGAAGCCTTCAAAGCTCCAACAGATGTGTCCAAAATGGTTGACATCTCTTTGTACTTTTTTTCTTCAAAATATTTCAATTGAAAAACAATTCGTTGTTTTTCTGGTAAGGTAGCAATGGCTGATTCTAATTTTTGTAGTATTTCTTCTCCAGTAGGGTCATTCAAATTACTTTTCTCGGCTAGTTGAATGGAGGGGTCATCTACGGAAGTGAACAAATCTTTTTTCCGCTTATTGATAAAAGTGATAGACTCATTCGATGCAATTCGATAAAGCCAAGTGTAAAGATTTGCATCTTCTCTGAATTTCGGAAGTGCTTTCCATGCTTTAATAAATACATTTTGAAGCACATCATCCGCGTCATCGTGGTCATTTACGATTCGCTTAATCATCCAATACAGACGTTCCTGATACTTTCTAACAATTAAGTTAAAAGCATAATTTGGGTTATCTCCCTCCTTAAATAGCTTCAGTAATTCTTGGTCAGTCATTTTTGCCTATCAGCCTAATTTAATCATGCAAAGGCAAAATGAAAAATTAAACTAGCTCTTTTTGCACCCTAGCAACTACTTTTTCAGCAGCTTCAACAATGTTCACCGTGTCTAACCCGTACTTGGTCATTAACTGATCCGGAGTTCCACTTTCTCCGAATGTATCATTAACAGCAACGAATTCGATTGGGGCTGGGGTGTTTCTTGCTAATACTTGCGCAATTGACTCTCCAAGTCCACCAGCAATTTGATGTTCCTCACAAGTTACGGCACATTTTGTCTTTGCAACTGATTCTAAGACTGCCTTTTCGTCCAATGGTTTAATCGTATGAATATTTATTATCTCAGCAGAGATTCCTTTTGCTGCTAATTCATGACCAGCTTCAATTGCTTTCCATACCATATGGCCTGTAGCAAATATCGAAACATCTGCACCTTCGCTAAGCATTAAAGCTTTACCAATAATAAATTCTTGATCTTCAGGAATGAAAATTGGCACTTTCGGTCTGCCAAATCTCAAATAAACTGGACCTTTATGAGCTGCAATCGCAATTGTTGCAGCTTTCGTTTGATTGTAGTCGCAGGTGTTAATTACTGTCATACCAGGTAACATTTTCATCAAACCTAAATCTTCTAAAATCTGATGGGTTGCTCCATCTTCTCCTAAAGTCAGGCCTGCATGAGAAGCACATATTTTCACGTTCTTATTAGAATAAGCAACTGATTGTCTTATTTGATCATAAACTCTACCAGTTGCGAAATTTGCAAATGTTCCAGTAAAAGGAATCTTTCCACCAATTGTCATACCGGCTGCCATGCCTATCATATTTGCTTCTGCTATTCCAATTTGAAAAAATCGATCTGGGAATGCGTCTTCAAACGCATTCATTTTTAATGATCCTGTTAGATCTGCACAAAGTGCCACTACATTTTCGTTTGTCTTACCGAGTTCTAATAGTCCGTCACCAAATCCTGATCTGGTATCTTTTTGTCCTAGCACTTCAAAGTTTTTCATGGATGTAATAAATTTAAGTCTGTTATAAGTCCTGATGCAATTCTAAAATCTTTAACCACAGTATAAGCAGCTCTGCTTGATCTATTGGAGCGATAAACAAATTTGTATTCTCCGGGTTGTAGTAAAATTTGTTGAGTTCTGTCTACGGTGTTCAAAGGGCAAACCCAAATCTGCTGATCTCCATCCAATTTATAAATACAACCGCTGCCTTCTCCTGGATAACGAATAGTTAAATTCCCAGGTTGCTGTATTTCTATCTGATTAATTCTCCCTTGTTTAATCGTAACATCTTTCATCTGGATTCGAGGAAGTGTTAGAATTTCAAGGTTGTAAGCTCCAGTTAGCAATTTCTCTGTGCTATTAATTTCCTGGACGTGAATTATCTCTTTAGTTTCTATATCCTTTATTAAAACTTTTATTCCTGGATATCTGGAATTTGAACCATTGACCTTTACATCTAGAAATCCTTGGGCTGCGTCCAATTCAATTGTGTTGTGAAGGCCCGCTTGAAGATTTATGTCCTCTTTAATAATTCTTGGAATCGTATAAACTTCAAGTCTATAAGTCGATAAGGGATCTAGGCTTAACGTATCTGGATTTCGTTGTGAATTGAGCGTATGTAAGAAATTATACATCGGTCTTCCGGTCTTTTGATCATAAAAAATCATCGGAGAATCCGTTTCTTTTGGTTCACCTTTTTCATTGTTCAAATTAACCTGAGCTGTGGTATTATTCAATGCTTCACTTATAACTACTCTCAGAGCACTTTCAAACGTAGCTTCGGAAGTGGCATCGTAATACTTACCAATGCATCGTAGAGACAACAATTTGCTTGGATCTATTCCAATTCCAATAACGAACGGTTTAAGAATGATTCCTTTCGATCTTAATGCACGAGCCACGGCACAGGGGTCTCCGTCACAAGCTTCAATTCCGTCAGTGATTAAAACAATTACATTTCTACAGTCGTCACAAGGAGGGAAATCTTTGGCAGAATATTCAAGGCTTTTTGCAATAGGAGTGGTTCCTTGAGGTGTTAAACTTCTTATGCGAGTTTTTATTTTTTCGATGTTAGCATCTCCTGGAGCAAAAGGCACTTCTAATTTAGTATCCTCACAATTTTGCTGTCCTGGGTATATTTTATATTGATGCCCATACATTCTTAGCGCCAATTCAACGTTGTCAAAGCCTTTTAAGCTATCCAGCGTTTTTTTCATAAGCATTTTAGCAATTTTAATTTTGCTGCTACTCTGCCACTGAGCATTCATGCTATTGGATCCATCGAAGATAAATAAAACCCTTGTTTTTCCTGGTTGCTTGGGCTCGTCTTGAGCCACCAAACCGGCTACTTGAAATACGAATAATATGAAGAATATGTATTTAACCATCTTGAAGCTTTACTATTATAATGCTAATAATCGCCTAAAGTTTCTTCGAGTTGGTTTAAAGCTGTCTCTAATTGTTCTGCATTTGGAGCATTTCCATGCCATTTATGGGTTCCCATCATGTAGTCAACGCCATTACCCATCTCGGTTCTCATCAAAATCATAACTGGTTTTCCTTGACCTGTTAATGATTTTGCTTTTTTCAAACCTTCAATTACCTGAGCAATGTTGTTTCCATCTTCTACTTCGAAAGTGGTCCATCCAAACGCTTCCCACTTAGCTTTTAAGTCACCTAAAGGTAAGACGTCATCTAATGCACCATCAATTTGCTTGCCATTATAGTCAACTGTGGAAATTATATTATCGATTTTGTTACCCGCGGCATACATTGCTGCTTCCCAAATCTGCCCTTCTTGAAGTTCTCCATCTCCATGTAAAGTATACACGATCGAATGGTCTCCGTTTAATTTTTTAGTTTCTGCTGCACCAAGTGCCACAGATAATCCTTGTCCTAATGAACCACTCGCTACTCTTATTCCAGGCAATCCTTCATGAGTAGTAGGATGGCCTTGTAAACGCGAGTTAATTTTTCTAAAAGTATTGAGCTCATTAACTGGAAAATATCCAGATCTAGATAAAACACTATAAAAGACTGGAGATATATGACCATTAGAAAGAAAGAACAGATCTTCACCCTTTCCATCCATCTTGAAATCGGTGTCGTGATTCATGATTTCTTGATACAAGGAAACGAAATATTCGACACATCCTAATGAGCCACCAGGATGACCAGAACTAACTGCTGCAACCATTCTCACTATGTCGCGTCTTACCTGTGAGCACAGGTCTTCTAATTGTTTGTATTCGGCCATTGAAATAAGTTTGGATCAAAAGTAACTTTTCCCAGTCTGCGACTTATTCTGATGTTAACAACTTTAAGAAAATTGTATAATTAGAAATCCTATTTGGTGGCTATTTACGAACTGAAATTCAACAAAAAGGCGTAATTTTGCCAAATAACTAACACTACTAAAACACTAAGAATGAGAGTAATAATTATCCTTTGTTTTATCGCTTTTACAGCAAATATGTCGTTTGCTCAAAGTGCAGATTCGCGTTTACTTGTTAAGTATACTTCTGAAGAATTAACGGACATGAAATCAAATAATCCAGAACAATATACATTCGTTCACCAGTGTTTAAATCACGCTTACTACATCGCTAATTCTGGCGGTAAAGCTTTATCTAAAGAAGTTCGCGGTGAAGTTGAAATTGCAGATCTAGAGAATATTAACTTTTTTGCTCTAGGACTAGAACCTGAGGAGAACAGATATTTATACTATAAAATTAAAGGTCAGGATAAACTTTTAGTAGTGAGAAGTATTGGCCACATTAAAATTGAAGCAGCTAAGACTAAATAATATGAAGCTTGAGATTCCACATTATATTGCTGTCATCCTCTGTGTTTTTGCTCCTTTTGCAATGATGGCTCAAAGTCCACCAATTCTAATTACAGATGCGGATTTTGATGCGGCTACTCCTATGGATTGTAACGTTTATCAATTAGACCCTGGAACTCCAACTAACTTTTTCGATTCTGGTGGAAGTGCGGCCAACTATGGAGACAATGAAAATGAAGTAATAACGATTTGTCCCGACCCTGCATTAGGAAGTAAAGTAACCAGTACGTTCGCTATTGGAAGTGGTATGACCTGGAGTGTTGATAGTACAGATACACTTTACGTGTATGATGGTCCGACAATTGCATCTCCCATTATAGGAGCCTTTAACTCAAATACTCATCCAACTGGATTTGTGGCTACAGCTAGTTGGTCAAATCCAAGTGGATGTTTAACATTTCAATTTATTTCTGATGCATCTGGAAATTCTACTGGATGGGATGGCGCTGTAAGTTGTGGTAATTTACCACAGCCGTTTGAGCCGCATATGGAAGGGTATATCAATGGAATTACTTCAGGTGGTAGCGATATGTCTCCGTCTGACACAGGGTATGTAGACGTTTGTTTTGGCGATTCTATCATGTTTGTAGCAACACCAGTCTTCCCATACGATGTGAGTGTTACTGGTACAGGATATGATCAAATTACTGGATACACCGTTGAATGGGATTTTTCAGATGGAACAAGCGCAATTGGAGACACTGTATGGTTCACTCCTCCAGCCAGAGCTGGTTTTTTAATTCAAATGAAAGTTATTGACCCGATTTTAGTAGCAGAACAGATCATTGCTAAAGTAAGGGTATCTACGATTCCAAGTTTTGCTACTTGCGAGGCAATTCCTGATACAATTTGTTTAGGAGCTACAGCTAACCTAATAGGTGGTGTTACTGCTACTGATACAGCTGGTGTAGATGGTACTCCTTCTAGTTTTCAGCTAGGTGGTTCATTCGCTGGATTAACTTTTTTGCCTGATGGTTCTGGGGTTTCGCACAAAGATACTCTAAGCATGTCTGGATTCGGGCCAATTTTAATTAGCTCAGCAACAGACTTGGATCAAATTTGTATCAATATTGAGCATTCGTATATCGGAGATTTAGATATTACACTTACTTGTCCTACGGGTACAGCGCTAACGTTGATGGATGGGTTTTCGGGTGCTGGACCAGGAAACACATTTTTAGGAGATGCGTTAGATGACGGTTCCTTAACACCGGGTATTGGAATGGATTATTGTTGGTCAAGTGTTGCCGTTTGGGGTACAATGACAGCCGAAAATCTAGCAGGAAATTACATTCCGGCTACTGTAACACCAGGGAATAGTATTTTGACTCCTGGAACATTTACACCTGTAGACCCTTGGACAGGCTTTATTGGTTGTCCAGTTGACGGTGATTGGATTATTACGATAACAGATAATATTGGAGCAGATAATGGTTATTTATTTGAATGGGGATTATTCTTTGATCCATCGTTAAATCCTTACAGTGAAATATACGTTCCGCTTATTCAGTCAGAACAGTGGTTAGCAGACCCAACAATTATCGCTGGTTCTAGCGATACGGCAATAATTGTATTGCCTATTGTAGCTGGAGACTCTCCTTACACGTTTCAAATAACCGATAATTTTGGATGTACTTATGACACGACTATAATAGTATACGTTTTAGACGGTCCTATTTTGATGTCAGGAGATACTGCTTGTGATAATACGTTCCCCGTAACTGGAACGTATGCACCAGAAGGTGGTACTTGGACATTTTCTGGTCCTGGAACAACAATATTCTCGCCTAGTAATACGGACATTAATCCAACTATGGATGTAGACGTGGTTGGTTTATATACTTATACGTTTACCGATGTTCAATGCGGGTTGTCAAATTCGTTTGATATCTTGTACTTGCCTGATGTAAACCCGAGCTTATCAGATCATTTTTTCTGTGAAGGAGATTCTCAAATATTGGATGTAACTGACAATGGCGATCCTACGGTCTCTTATTCATGGAGCACAGGATCTAGTGCTTCAGAAATTGAAGTGTTTACTGCAGGATTGTATTCCGTTGATGTAGTTGGATTCTGTAATACGGTTACCGTAGCTTCCGATATCACAACTGACCCTTGTACAGTGATCGTGCCTAATGTACTTACGCCTGGAGGTAATGGATCAAATGGATTGTTTGTATTAGATGGTCTTTATAGATGGCCTAATACCGAAGTAATTATATATAACAGGTGGGGTAAAATTATGTACCAACATTCTAATTATCAGAGCGATTGGGATGGTACTAACATGAATAACGGTAAATACGTTGAAGAAGGAGTTTACTATGTGGTGATTAACTACAGTGATGGCAGCGCTGATACTGGTCACGTAACTGTTTTCCAGGATTAAGATCATCAAATATTTAAAGAAGTTTAGGCCTCTTAACAGGTAAATAAAATTACTGGTTAAGAGGCTTTTTTCATTTTCAAGTAAACATCTTTATTCTTTTACACTATAACTTTCTGCTTCTTACTATCTTCGCACCTCAAATTTAGAATATGGCTTTAAAGTGCGGAATAGTAGGATTACCTAATGTTGGTAAATCCACTTTATTTAATTGTCTCTCGAATGCGAAAGCGCAATCGGCAAATTTCCCTTTTTGTACAATAGAGCCAAACGTTGGAACGATTACCGTTCCAGATACCCGTTTGGAGAAGCTAGAGAGCCTTGTAAGCCCTGAAAGAGTCATGCCAACCACTATTGAAATAGTTGATATTGCGGGATTAGTTAAGGGTGCGCATAAAGGAGAAGGTTTAGGAAATCAATTTTTAGCCAATATTCGAGAGGTCGATGCACTTATTCACGTTGTTAGATGTTTTGATGATGGAAACATTGTTCACGTTGACGGTTCTGTCAATCCAGTGAGAGACAAGGAAGTTATTGATATGGAACTTCAGTTGAAAGATTTGGAGACTGTTGAGGGCCGACTTAATGGAAATCAGAGAAAGGCGAAATCCGGAGATAAGGATGCATCAAAATTGAATGAGCTATATACCTTGTTAAAAACTCATTTAGAAAGTGGAGAATCAGCAAGAAGCGCTGACATTGTTGAAGAAGATTGGGAATTGGTGAATGATTTACAATTACTAACTGCAAAACCGGTTTTATATCTATGTAATGTTGATGAAAACTCAGTTAAGGAAGGAAACGCTCATGTTGATGCTTTGAAGGCTGCTGTAGCAAATGAAAAGTCTGAAGTGCTGATTTTAGGAGCTGGAATTGAAGCAGATATATCTGAATTAGAATCATACGAAGAGCGACAAATGTTTTTAGAAGATCTTGGGCTAGAAGAGCCGGGAGTGAGTAAATTAATTCAGTCGGCTTATCGCTTATTAAATCTTCAAACTTATTTTACTGCAGGTGTAAAAGAAGTAAGAGCATGGACGGTTCATATAGGAGCAACTGCTCCTCAAGCAGCCGGAGTTATCCACACTGATTTCGAAAAAGGATTTATTAGAGCAGAAGTAATGAAGTATGCCGATTTTGTTGAATTAGGATCAGAGCAAGCTGTAAAAGGTGCTGGTAAAATGGGGGTTGAAGGTAAAGGCTATGTCGTTGAAGATGGTGATATCATGCATTTCTTATTCAATGTTTAAAAAGTAACATTAATTCTACCTCTGTAATATTTTTTTGTACTTATAAAGGTGCCGGTTATCGCATGGTAATAGGTGTAATGAACTACTTGACCGCGAGACCAGTGTTTATGACCATTTAAACTAGAAACTTTAATTACGAGCGTGCCGAAGTAATTCTCTTTACTTGTATTCTGCCACTCATATTCTGCATATTTTTTTTGATTTTTTCGCGCTGCAGTTCTTGTAATAATGCTATCCAATTTGTATAAATTGCAAGCCGTAATAGGCGGAAATATAAGGCCGTGTGGATAATCATTATCGTTATTCAAAAGAGCAAAACTACTATCGATTACAAGCATTATTGTAACCGGGTTAGAATCCGAAGTGTCAGATTCGAAAAGGCTGTAAAATAGGGTTGATTTGCTTTCTGTACTTATTGAATAAGTAGTATCGTATTCAATTTGATTTTGAAATATGCAGCTGCCGTAGGAGGATTTAATAACAGAGTCTCCAATAGCAATCGTTTTTAAATTTATTGTATTCTGAGCCCAACAGGAGCAAAATCCAAACAAAGCCATCGAAATAAGTACAATTTTCACTTGTTGAAGATACGAAATTCACATTTCACGTTCGCTTGTTGATAACAAAGGCCCTGACAATCAAGGGAAGTAGACCAATTTATATACTTTTATTACGATGGCTGAAGAAGTGAAGTATACCGAGGATAATATTAGGTCCTTAGATTGGAAAGAGCACATCAGAATGCGTCCCGGAATGTACATTGGGAAGCTTGGAGATGGCTCTGCTGCTGATGACGGGATATATATTTTAGTGAAAGAGATTGTCGATAATTGCATCGATGAATTTGTGATGGGTCACGGAAAGAAAATCGTGGTCAAGTTAAAAGATGGTTCTGTTACTATACGAGATTGGGGTCGAGGCATTCCGTTAGGAAAAGTTGTTGACGCTGTATCTAAAATGAATACCGGGGGTAAATACGATTCAAAAGCATTTAAAAAGTCGGTAGGGCTAAATGGTGTAGGTACTAAAGCCGTCAATGCTTTATCCGATAATTTCGTAGTTGAAGCATACCGAGAAGGAGAATTCAAATATGCAGAGTTTTCCAGAGGTGAAGTCATAGCCGATAACAAAATTGCAAAAACGGATGAGGAGAACGGAACCATGGTTAGGTTTTCACCAGACGCATCCGTATTTAAGAATTTTCAATATAGACAGCCGTATTTAGAAAAGTTGTTTATGAATTACTGTTACCTGAATCGCGGTTTAACGATTCATTTAAACAGTAAATACTTTTATTCTAAGCATGGGTTAAAGGATCTTCTAGAAGATAATATGGATGGTGATCCTCTATATCCAGTCATACATCTTGAAGGCGAAGATATTGAAGTAGCATTTACCCATGTACGATCATATGGCGAAGATTACTCTTCTTTTGTAAATGGTCAGCATACTACTCAAGGTGGGACACATCAATCGGCATTTAGAGAGTCACTAGCTAAAGTGATCAAGGATTTCTTTGGGAAATACGAACCAGTAGATATTAGACAAAGTATAGTTGCAGCGGTCGCTGTTAAAGTGATGGAGCCTATTTTTGAATCTCAAACAAAAACAAAATTAGGTTCTTTAGAGATTGAACCAGGTGGAAAATCAATGCGAGGGTTTATCAATGACTTTCTTAAAGTTAAACTTGATAATTACCTGCATAAGAATCCTGATGTAGTTGATGTTCTTGAAAAGAAAATTAAACAGGCGGAGAAAGAGCGGAAAGAACTTTCTGGAATACGTAAGTTGGCGAGGGATCGTGCTAAAAAATCAAATCTTCACAATAAGAAATTAAGAGATTGTAAAGTTCATTATAACGATCAGAAAAGTGAACGAAGAGAAGAATCAACCATCTTTATTACAGAGGGAGATTCTGCAAGTGGATCGATCACTAAATGTCGAGATGTTGCTACTCAAGCGGTATTCAGTTTAAGAGGTAAGCCTTTAAATTCTTATGGGTTAACGAAAAAAGTCGTTTATGAGAATGAAGAATTCAACTTGGTGCAAGCGGCACTGAACATTGAAGATGATATCGAAAATTTACGTTACAATAAGGTAGTAGTCGCTACTGATGCTGATGTTGATGGAATGCACATTAGATTATTGCTGATGACCTTCTTCCTTCAATTTTTCCCTGATTTAGTGCGGAAAGGACACGTGTTCATTTTGCAGACACCGTTATTTAGAGTTCGAAATAAAAAAGAAACGAGGTATTGTTATTCTGACGAGGAAAAAAGAGAGGCACTTGCGGCACTTGGTAAAAATCCAGAAATAACACGTTTCAAAGGATTAGGAGAGATTTCGCCCGATGAGTTCGCCAACTTTATTGGCGAGAACATGAGGCTAGAGCCAGTATTTATTGGTCAGGATGCAAGTATTGAAAAGTTACTTGAATTTTACATGGGTAAGAATACGCCAAACCGTCAAGAATTTATAATTGATAATTTGAGAGTTGAGCCGGAAATCGAAGATGAGGACGAGCCAAAGAAAATTGTTATAGAAAAGAATGTTTTACCATCAGCTGAGGAATCAGTAGTTGAATAAATACGATAGGAGAAAAGTAGCAATACTAGTTTCTAACGAAGAGAGTCAATAGGAAATGGCAGAGGAAAAAGAAGAGCCGATAGACGATAATAACGAAAACGCTGATCAAGCGAACGACCAAGATGCATCTTCTGATGATGGAGTTGGTATGAGCGAATCTGGAGATCCATCTGAAAATGGAGAAGTTGATGATAGCGGATCAGACGATGGTGATGATGGTGGTGGGAAAATTATTCCGCTCTCAGGCATGTATGAGGATTGGTTTCTAGATTATGCATCTTACGTAATTTTAGAACGAGCGGTTCCCGCACTTAATGATGGGTTAAAACCTGTACAACGTAGAATTCTTCATTCTTTGAAAGAATTGGACGATGGCAGATATAATAAAGTAGCCAACGTTATTGGAAATACCATGAAGTATCACCCTCATGGTGATCAGTCTATTGGAGACGCGATGGTACAAATTGGTCAGAAAGACATTATAATCGACACTCAAGGAAACTGGGGAAATACACTAACAGGAGATCGTGCTGCTGCACCTAGATATATTGAGGCAAGGCTTACAAAATTTGCTCTTCATACTTCATTCAACGCCAAAACCACGGATTGGCTGTCTTCTTATGACGGTAGAAATAAAGAGCCGGAGCATCTTCCAATCAAATTCCCACTGTTACTTGCTCAGGGGACGGAAGGTATTGCCGTTGGTTTAGCCTGTAAAATGTTGCCTCATAACTTTAATGAATTAATTGATGGTTCTATTGATGTATTAAGAGGGAAAAAGCCTAAAGTAATTCCAGATTTTCCTAATGGTGGTACTGCTGATGTCTCTAATTACAACGATGGATTAAGAGGAGGTAAGGTTCGAGTCAGAGCGAAACTTGGAAAAGTTGACCAAAAGACTTTAGCTATTACTGAAATACCGTACGCTACTACAACAGATAGTTTAATCGCTTCGATTTTAAAGGCGAATGATAAAGGAAAAATCAAGATTAAAAAGATTGAAGACAATACTTCAGCTACGGCAGAAATTATAATTCATTTGCCGCCTGGGGTTTCTCCAGATAAAATGATAGATGCGCTATTCGCATTTACAGATTGTGAAATATCTATTTCACCAAATGCATGTGTTATTTTCGATGATCGTCCAGTTTTTATGGGTGTTACGGAGATATTACGATGCAACACACAAAGGACATTAGATCTTCTTAAGTTAGAGTTAGAGATTCGAAAAGCAGAGCTTCAAGAGCAATGGCATTTCGCTTCTTTGGAACGTATTTTTATTGAAAATCGAATCTATCGGGATATAGAGGAAGCCGAAACTTGGGAAGCTGTAATTGAAGCTATCGATCTTGGGTTGCACAAATTTATTAGCACTCCTGGAAGAAAAGGCAAAGGGTTAGTGAAATTACACAGGGACCTTACGGAAGAAGACATTGTAAGATTAACGGAAATTAAAATTAAGAGGATTTCCAAATTTGATTCATTTAAGGCCGATGAGCAAATTCAGAGAATAGAAGATAACCTAGTTGATGTCCAAAATAACTTGGATAACCTGGTTGAATATGCTATCCAATACTTTAAAGACCTTAAAGATAAATTCGGAGAAGGAAGAGAGCGAAGAACCGAACTCAAAACGTTCGATAACGTTTCTAAGTCCAAAGTGATTGTTTCTAATAAGAAGCTCTATGTCAATAAAGAAGAAGGATTTATTGGGTGGTCTTTAAAAAAGGACGAGTTTATTGAAGATTGTTCTGAAATCGATGATGTCATTGTAATATTCGATACAGGTAAACTAATCGTCACGAAAATTACCGACAAGAAATTTCTTGGAAAAGGTATTGTACATGTTGCAGTCTGGAAAAAAGGTGATAAACGAACCATTTACCATATGTTGTACCAAGATGGTAAGGGTGGATCATCATACATGAAACGGTTCTTTGTAAACTCTATTACTAGGGATAAGGAATACGATTTAACCAATGGCGCAAAAGGATCAAAGGTCCATTACTTCTCTTGTAATTTAAATGGTCGTAAGGAAGTAGTGACAGTAAATCTACGCCCAAGACCACATTTGAAACGTGCAAAATTTGACGTTGATTTCAGTGAGCTGATGATCAAAGGTCGAGCCTCCAAAGGAAATCGAGCGACAAAAGATTTAATATCTAAAGTCATTCAAAAAGAAGTAGGTGGATCTACACTGGCAGCTCGGAAAGTATGGTGGGATGAGGTTGTTCAGCGATTAAATGATCAACAAAGAGGCACCTTACTTGGTGATTTTAGAGGAGAGGACAGAATATTAACTATATACAAAGGCGGGTACTATCGTTTGACCGGATTTGAACTATCAATGAAGTTTGATGAAGATTTAGTGCATATTGAAAAATGGTATCCAGACCGACCAATTGCCTCTGTTTATTGGGATGCAAGCAAAGAGATATATTATATAAAACGATTCTTGGCTGAAACTTCAACTAAGAAAGTAGAATTTGTTCCTGAGGGAGAAGGTAATGAAATGACCTTAGTTACTACCGATTTCCTGCCGAAGATTAAAGTGGTTTATAATAAGCACTTAAAGTCAACCAAACACTTGCCAGACAAGGTAGAAGAGGTAAACGATTTCATCGAAATAAAAGGACTTAAGGCACAAGGAAATCAATTGACGAAATTGAAGGTGAAAGATGTTGAGCTGATGCCTATGGTGGCTGGAGAAGAATGGCCCGTTCCCGATGTTGAAGAACCTGTAATTATTGAAGCTAAAATAGAAGAAGTGACTGCTGAAAATGTAGGAGGTTCTGAGACTGAAGAGATTGATGTCATTGAAGAGTCTTCTGAAGTTGAAAATGAAGTTGTTGAGAAACCTATAAAACCTGCGGCTAAAAAAGAAGTAGCTAAGCCTAATAAAGCAGAATCAGGTGAAGATAGCCAGGTAGTTGGATCTACAGAAAATGATGATTCTGTTACTTTTACTTTTGATGGTGATGATGTGGCTCCAACTGATAAGCCTGAAAATAAAAAGAAGGGTCCGATTCAAGATCCAGATGAGGATGATGAAGGGCAAATTACTTTGTTTTAGTTGAAGTTTATTTTAATCATATTTCTTGTTTTATTCTTAGGTCAATTGAAGGCTCAGCAAATTGCTAAGTATTCAGATTTCAGAGGTTTCGATACGTTAGATGTTCTTAAAGAATGGCAATATAGCAAAGAGTATTATTCAAAGGACACAGTGAAGTACGATGTCCGCTTTAAGCAGTGGGGCAAAGGCTGTAATGCTAAAAGTGGAGATCAAGCCTATACTAAAAAGTGCAAATTTTATATTCAAGAACAACTTTGGAGAAAAGATGGAACGCTAGAATGGAAGCATGGTCTGTGGGGATCAGTAGCAGGATCATTCGTAGAAGAAAAGCAGGTGTTTTTTAGGTACACTAAATCGGGCAAATTGGCTCAGAAGTCTTCTAAAAAGAACGATTACAAGCTGGAGTGATTTACTTAGCTATTAACCTTATTTCGGTAATATCGATCCGATTGTTTTGTGCGGATGCCAGGTTAATTTCTGTAATTCGTTCAGCTCGAATATAAATTGGAATTCCTTTCTTGTGGTCATATTCCATATGATTTTTATCCTCGATTAATATTCTGGATGAAGCCATTGCTTTCGTCATTTTATCTTCATCGTAGTTCAACCCTCTTAATAGATTAATTACCAATCCCTTTACCTGAAATGGATCTAGCGTCATTTCGCTGATAATGGTACAGTTTGTTTGATTGATGCTTTTCAAGTAAACAGCAGTCTTTCCTTTAATTGGTGTACCACCTAGAAAATTGGGAATATCCTGATCATATTTTAGAGAATCTCCTAATTGAAACCTTGCTCCATACGGAAAATGGAAATATTGAAGCTCCGCAAGGTAAATTTCTTCTATGCCATGTTTGGTAGTGATTACATCTAAAAATGGTGTCATTAAATCCGTTACTTCTTCTCTAGCATTGCTGGAGTCTCTGGTAACCGCTGTTATTGTTGTTTGAAAGTCGTCATGCAACTTACTTCCAATTGCCTCCCAATTTTGAACGCCAACAAAAGAGCCAATTTGATCCGTTGTGTAGTGTACGTCAAACGCAGTTGATTTATTGACCTTATTAAATAGTCCAGCCGGGACGCTGTATTGGTTAAAGCATTCATGATCAAAGCTCCAGATTAAATCGTAATAACCCGCAAAAGTATCCTGTACGGCCAGTTTGGTTTTATAAGTAATAGAATCTATTGAAACAGAATCCTCGTGGGTCCAATTCTTTTTTATCCTTGTTACTTCAAATTCGTACGTTTCCCCAATGTTCCAATGAGCTCTCAATAACACATTGTCGATTGGTTTTTGAGCTAAACTAACTAACGACAAGAAAAATGCACAAAGTAAAATCAAGAATTTCATTCGTTTTGGAGATCAATTGATTAACGAGATCAAAGATATCAATTATCAGGCCGTTCAGGAACTTTAGGTATGTCATTTAATGGAATTCCAAGCCTTTTTGCAATAGTGTTTACAGTTGATTGGTTAAGTTTTGATTCATCAATTTTAAACGTATTAATGATTTTCTGAAACTTCGCTTTGTGTTCAGGGAAACGTCCAGAAAGGGAAGCGCATACTATTTGATAGAAGAAATATTTCCCTTCCACGGTTACTAAAAAAATGTCTAGCATTCTAGATCCATCATGAAATCGTTCTTGATTAATTGCGGCCCTTTTGCCGTTGATAGTGGTAAGTTTGTATTCTATTAGCCGGAAGCCCCTAAATCCAATATCGTCTTTATATGCAGATTTAATATGCTGTTCATTATGTTCTTCAAGAGAAATTCCCTTCGGAATTACTGATACATTTATATTTTCAATAAAAGCGTCTAAAATGTTCTCAGGAGGCGAAGTCATGGTTATTTCGCCAAGATCTACGTTAGAAACATGCCATTTATTGGGTAATTGAATTTCATATTGCAGCGTACTATCTTTCACTGTTACCTGAGAGAACCCGGAAGCAGCAAGAAAAAGAGAAGCAATAAGGAGAATAATTTTGATTGATTAAAGAATGTGGCTAGATACTATAACGGGAACTTGTAATGCTTATTTTTGTTATACTATATAGAGATGTAAAATTTATGGATGTAACTCCAATAAGTGAATGGCTAGGAAGTGCAGAAAGACCAATTATTATTAGTGGTCCATGCAGTGCTGAATCTGAGCAACAGGTGATGGAAACATGCCTGGAGCTGGCTTCGTCTGGACACGTAAATATTCTACGTGCTGGGATATGGAAGCCAAGAACAAGACCTAATTCATTCGAAGGGGTTGGCGAAGTAGGCCTAGGTTGGTTAAAGAAGGCTTCCTTAGAAACAGGAATCCCTTGTACCACAGAAGTAGCCAATGAGCATCATGTAGAAGCTGCGCTAAAAGCTGGAATCGACATTCTATGGATAGGAGCGAGGACTACAGTAAACCCTTTTTCAGTTCAAGAGATTGCCAATGCGCTAAAAGGGGTTGATATTCCTGTATTGATTAAAAATCCAATTAATCCGGATTTAGATCTTTGGATAGGGGCTTTCGAGCGAATGAATAATGTGGGGATTACTAAATTAGGTGCTATACACAGAGGATTCTCAGGTTTTGAAAAGTCACCGTTTAGAAATGTCCCTAAATGGGATATTCCTATAGAATTAAGAAGGGCGTTGCCGAACATTCCAATTATTTGTGACCCCAGCCATATTGGTGGAACTAGAGATTTAATTTCATTGATCTCTCAAAAGGCGCTCGACCTTGACATGGATGGATTAATGATAGAAAGTCATATATCTCCCGATGATGCGTTGAGTGATGCAAAGCAACAAATTACTCCGGAACGCTTCAAGTTAATAGTAGATCAGTTGATAATTCGTAAGAAAGACATTGATGACCCTGAGTTTAAATCGAAGTTAGAAAAACTACGAGAGCAGATTGATTTATTGGATGAAGAGATCATGGAGAAAATGGCTGCCCGTTTTAAATTGATCGGAGAAATCGGAGAAGAAAAGAGATCTAAAGGCGTGACCATTTTACAAGTTGATCGATGGGATGAGATTATTGGAAATAGGAAACTGTTGGCTACCAAACTTGGGATGAGTGAAGAATTCGTAGATCGCCTACTAAAAATCGTTCACAAAGAATCAATTAATCACCAAACAAAAATCATGAATTAAAGTTCTGGACTTATCTTTCGCCAATGTATTCCTTATCTCTCTAGAATTATTTTTTTTGTCTGATTAACACCTTCTTTATTAGTTATGTTTATTAGATAGACTCCTGATCGTTGGTCTCTAAAACTTATTTCGATTTTGTTTCCGATAAAGAATCCTTGGTAGATCGTTTTCCCTAAAAGGTCTTGAACGGAATAGTTGTAATCTCCTTTTTTCTCTAATCGAATGTTCACAAAATCAATGGTAGGGTTCGGGTAAACGGTAAATTCAATTCTTTTTCCATTTTCTATTGGAGAAGAAGTTTCAATTGCATTTTGTTCGTTTTCCGGAGTGGTGTTTGGGTCGGTTGGTTCAGGGCTTTTTAAAACTTCAGCTATTTGCGGAGTTTGGACTTCAAATCTTCCATTAATAGTTCTATATGGACTTAAATTCAATGGCGCAGGATTTACTTCGATTGGAATAGGGATTAATTCTATTTCTTCTTTAATTGAGGTTATATCTGTTTCATTAATAGTCGTCTCTTCTTGCACTAGCGTTGGGCCACCTAGGTAAAATATTGCAGGGTGATTTTCTATAGTTTTAGTAATGTCTACTTTGTCTGGCTCTGTTGGCATCGATTGAACTACTTTCAGTACTTCGATTTCCTCTTCAATTGAAACATCGCCCATTTCTTCCCAAATTTGATCCTTAGTACGTATAATTGGTTCACAGACGCGAACTTCACCTTTCGTATGAATTTTTTCAATTTCCGTCTTTTGAACCGTTTCTATTGGTTGAGTATAGGCTACTTTACCCATTATCATTCTTTCCGTTTTTTCAACTACCGTTAGGTTCAATGTCGATTCATTTTTAGATAATGGTAAATCATTTATCGCCTTCATTTCATAACCAGATGCGTGAACCATCACTGTTATCTTGTTAGATATTACACTTCCTTCTTGAAGCTCAAATTTATATTTTCCTTGCTCGTCAGTTAAAACAGATTTAAGAAGGTGCGTTCCACTGTGAATAGCAACTTTAGCATTGGCAACACCAATTCCATGAATATCTTTGACTAGCCCCTTTAAAGTCATCGGAACTGCGTTCCCTGCTTGAATTTGTGTAGGTATTGGATCAGCGATTGCTTCTCCCATCCATTGTAAATCCTCCTGCGCTTGTAAGCCCATTTGACTGCCAACAACCGCCATAATTGATGCAGCGATTTTAGTTAAAGTAGGTGTGCTCAGAACAGGTTTGTGAATTTGGTTAGACTTGAATCGTCCACATGTTTTACCATCTGCATTTTCTAGATGCTCAACAATCTCATCTTTCGAATGATCTGTGAAATCAACCACTACTTTATCGCACATATCACAATGTCTTCCTTTTGCATCTGGAGTCATTTCAGTCCAGTTTTCGTGACAAGGTTCGGCAATTTTAATATGTTTTGTGATTTTAGAAGGGGAGGAGTTATTAGATTTCATTTTGCGGTTTTAAGGTCGATTTGAAATACTGTACAGGCAATTTTTAAAAACGTTCAATGAATATTTCAGCAAATACAATAAACGTAAGACTGGCTTGGTTTAGCACATCTAATCTGTCATCTCAAGAATGAACCGCGATAATACAACGAGAAATAAATTAAACTAGGTCAGCTCAGAACTTTGGCAATACCAGCGGTCTTGGGGTTTTGCTCCAAGATAATTTTAATGACCACGGTAATTGGGATTGACATAATGAGTCCAGGTACACCCCAGATATAACCCCAGAGCATTAGCATGACCAAAACGGTTACTGTATTGATCGAAAATGTTTTTCCCATCATTATTGGTTCTAAAATTCCGCCAAATAGAACTTCAACACCGGTAATCACCAGCCAGAAGACCATTAAAGTACCAGTGTTGTCTATTTCAGCCAATGCAAAAAGTCCGCATAGCAGAACGGCTATCACGGAACCTACCATTTGTACAAAGTTGATCGCAAAAGCAAATAAGCCCCAGAAGATTGGGAAACTAACATCCATTGCGTAACATGCAATTGTAAAACCAACGCCTGTTGCTGCACTCAGTAGAAATTTGACTTTAATAAACTTGACTACACTTTTTTCAATTTTGAGCATGGTCTTTATAGATACTGACCGCTGTCTGATAACGGTTGAGTTCATCAAACGTTCCATATCCACGGAGCCAGAGAGAAACAAGAGAAGAAAAAAGAACATCATCAGTACTTGTGTGATGAACTTCTGAATTACATTTAATGTCCCTCCAAAGTACCCCAGTAATACACCAGGATCTTGGTTGTTTTGAAATAATTCGTGAATCTTTTGTTGATTAAAAAAACCTGCAGAGCCTGTGCTGATTTGACTGTGTAATGCCGAATCAGTCATGCTTAACTGCATGTTTTCCGCTGAGTCAGGTTGCATTCCGAAAGTACTCTGGCCATATTCAATTACGTCTAACAACTTAGTTTCCATTTTCTCCAATAGCATATCTGTATCAGATGCCATAATCTCTCTGCTTGATAAACCAACAAGCTCGCTACCGATTTTGAAAAAGGATAGGATTATTAGTATTACAGCACCGAGGGCGATGATTTTATGAACCTTCTTTCTTTTAAACCAACGCATTAAGGGAGTAAAAAGAATAGCAAGGAAAACTGCACTAAAAAGGGGTACGAAAATGAATGGCAAAAGGTATAAAACATAAAAGATAACAGGGATCACCATGATCACTAAGATGTTCTTGATCACCTTAATGTTTTGGCTTTGTTCCTTCTCTTCTGAATTAATATTCGGCTCTCCCATGCTTGCGTTCTGATGCAAATTTAAATCAATTCGAAAAGTACGGAATGTTTGTTGATGCCGATCACAAAAAGTAATAATAAAAAAGGGATTGCAAAGCAATCCCTTTTTTATTATTACTTGAAAGCAGTATTATTCTTTTTCTTCAGATTCATTTAATCTTTTGGCGTCTGCTGCAGCCTGTACTTTGTCTTTGAGTTTATTCTCATTAAAAGCTGTGGGTAATAATTGAATTCCTCTTTTCTGAGCAATTTTCACTAATAAAGGAAGTAGCAATGAAGCTCCTGGTATCAAAACAAAAGGAATACCAAGTCCAACCGCTTTGAAAATATCAGCTAACTGTGATTTAAGTTCTTTTTCTTCGTCTTTAGAAATTGAACCATCACGCATATACTTAACCATTATTTTAGATGCTACTTGTGTCTCTTTAGCTTCTTTTCCTAGGTTTTCAAAAAACAATTGAACAGCCATGACGCTTTTGTCTTTGTTAGATTTCAACTTTGTGACAAATGCTTTTTCACCCTTCTTTTCAAGATGTGAAAACTCATTATTTAACCAATCGTCTTTTTTGGACATTCTTTAAATATACGCAGTTGTAACTGTGAAATGACAGATGCAATTACTTTGTAACCGTAATATGGAATTAAAGATGCTTTAATCTACAGCATCCTCAACGTCAGAAACAACATAATACCTTGGGTCATCGACATCCGATATTATAATCTTGTCAAATTTCACGTTTCTTTTAATTAGTAACTTTTTGCAATCCGCACTAAGATGTTTTAATGTTACTTTTTTCCCGGCATTTTCATACTTGTCGACAATATTACTGAGTGCTTCAACACCAGAATGATCAATTACTTTAGATTCAATAAAATCAATTTCAACCATATCCGGATCGCCACTTATATCGAACTTTAAATTAAATACTTGAATAGATCCAAAAAACAATGGTCCCCATATTCGATATACTTTTGCTCCTTCTGCATTGATACTTTTTCTAGCTCTAATCTTAGAAGCGTTGTTCCAAGAGAAGACTAGGGCAGAGACAATTACACCCGCTAAAACTGCAATCGCAAGATCGAAAAAGACAGTTACAACGGATACAAGAATCAGAACAAATGCATCTGTCAAGGGGATTTTATGGAGAATTCTGAAGCTACTCCAAGCGAAAGTTCCAATAACAACCATGAACATCACGCCAACTAACGCTGCTATAGGTATTTGCTCAATTAAAGGAGCACCGAATAGAATAAAACAGAGCAAAGCTATTGCCGCCATTGCTCCTGACAACCTTCCTCTTCCTCCCGAATTAATATTGATTATAGATTGACCAATCATAGCGCAACCGCCCATTCCCCCAAATAATCCATTAATGAAATTGGCCGAACCTTGTGCAACACACTCTCTGTTTGGACTTCCTTTGGTTTCGGTCATTTCATCAATTAATGAAAGCGTCATTAATGATTCAATTAAACCTATTGCAGCTAAAATAAAGGCATAAGGTAGAATCATCCACAAGGTATCAAATGTCCAAACATCGGCATTGAATATTTGGGTTTGAAAACTTGGTAAATCACCTTTTAGTCCGTTCGTTCCGCCACCTTCTTTAATAAAGTCACCTACACTACTAACATCGGCAAAAAATGCGCCTCCAAATATGGTTATACAAGCTACCACAGCAATTGCTGTTAGAGCCGCTGGTACTTTCTTTGTTAATTTTGGAAGACCATACATAATTGCCATGGTGAGGGCAACTAATCCAAGCATGATCCAAAGTTCCATGCCTACTAAGTAGTTCTTCTGTACTTCGGTTTTTCCTAACTTGAATATTTGACCATCTTCATAGTTAAAAGCAAGCTTATGAGTACTTGCATCGAAAACTTGTTTTTTATGAATTTCAAAGGCTGCAGTATCACCAGCCAATGAGATCATTTGATTTCCTTTGACTTCATAAAGCTTTTCAATTCCAGAACTGGCGTACACAAAGTTATCATGAACATGATAAACCATTTCACCAGATTCAGCAACTTTGGAGGCGTTGCCATACGGATCTGGTTCCGCTTCTTGGAACATTCCAAGCTGAGAAATGAAAATAACAATGGCCAATCCATTTACAAAACCCATCATAACAGGGTGCGGAATTAATCTGACAAATTTTCCAAGCTTAAAAAATCCTGCAGACATTTGAATAACTCCCACTAGTAGGAGCGTAATGAATAGAAAAATTAAGCCTCCGTCAGGTAAGCCAAGTTCTTCACCTCTTAAATTCCCTTCGCTAATTAAGCCAACCATAACAACAGCCATGGCACCGGTTGCACCAGAAATCATACCTGGCCTTCCTCCAAATATGGAGGTAATAATGCCCATCATGAATGCTCCGTAAAGTCCTACAATTGGGTCGATGCCGGCCACAAACGCAAAAGCTACAGCTTCTGGTACAAGTGCAAGTGCAACTGTTAGTCCCGAAAGAATATCATTCTTTGCGGTTTTAGCCTGCCGTCTTATTAATTCTACCATCCTCTAATCGTGTCGCTTAAGCGCGCGAAGGTAAGTTACTTAATGAATGGATCAAAGCAGAATGGAATTCTTTAGTTGCAACGGAGAAACGAAGCGCTAAAATTCTTTAAAGAACTACTTCCAACATCTGTAAACTACAGCAGGGGGCATATTTATGGGAGTGAAGTCCAGGGTAACTTTTCGGAATTTCTTCTTCAATAGTTTATGTGCATTTAAGGAATATTGGAATTGAATATAAATTCCATCTTTTGCCATGGCCTCAATGCAAGCATTTAGAATATTCACTTTAAGACGAATCGGGAAGACTGTATAGGGTAAAGAAGAAACAATAACATTTGCATCATCGAGTTTCAACTCTTTGATCTTTTCGGCTACCAATTCTGCGGACTCATTATAAATCGTTACTCGATCATCATTAATCTCAGCTTTTAGTTTTTCGTAAAACTTTTCATTGGTTTCAAAAACTAAAAGCTTGGTGGTAGGTTTCATCCGGCTAATGATTTCTTTTGTGAAAACCCCAGTTCCTGGACCCAGTTCAACGATAACGTCTGAACTATGAAAATTTATCGGAGCCATCATTCTATTACACAAAAACTTAGAACTTGGCGCTATAGCGCCTACTTCTTTTTTGTTGCTTCTGTATTCTTTAATAAATGAATCTTTCTTAGCCATTTTGGGCAAATATAATTCTCAATGAGCTGTTAACCTTATGTTCTCTTCCAAGATATTAACAATTAACTTTTTTTTTAGCCAGACCAAATTCATTTGGCATGATCTTCGTATTTATCCTGCGTAGATGGGTAGATCCAATATTACATATTTTCGGCATTGTTCATGAGATTAATCTACTGATTTCGTACCTTCGTGCCCTGATTTTTTGACTTGATATGAAAAAAATACTATTTGCATTTCTCTCTTTGGCTGTTTTAACCGTCAATGCACAGGATAAAAAAGAAGCTTTAGCTAGGTTTTCAATTGGAAACTACGAAGGAGCACTCGAGGAATTGTTGGAACTTTATGAGGTAGATAAAGATGCTGAATATGCGTACATGATTGGTGTGTGTTACATTAATACCAATATTGATAAATCGGCAGCAGTGCCTTATTTCGAGTACGCTATTAAAGATGCAAAAGCAAATGAAAATGCTCAATATTTATTAGGAAGAGCTTTCCACTATGCTTATCAATTTGATGACGCTGTTAAGGCTTACCGTACTTTTAAGACAGGGGCTAAATCAAATAATCCAAATTTATTAGATGTTGATAAGCAAATCGAATATTGCGAAAACGCAAAGGAGCTAATGAAGTTCCCTGTGAATGTTTCATTTGAAAACTTAGGTAAAAATGTGAATTCAGTTTATCCAGATTACTATCCATTTATACCAACAGATGAATCATTTATCATCTATAACTCCAAAAGAGAAGAGGAAAGTGATCAGCTTCCTTCCGGCCAGTATTTATCAAACATTTACTTGTCTTCTGTTAAGGATGGTGAATTCGAAGCAGCTAAGTTGATCAACTTCAACATCAACTCTAAAGAGGAGAATGAAGAAGTGGTTGGTCTAAACGCAGAAGGGGATAAAGTGATTCTATATAAAGAGAATTATATAAAAGGATCTGCATTGTTTGAAAGTAGAATAGTAGAGCAAATAGTGGATGCGCCATTGGAATTTCCAAAAACGATCAACTCAAAGTTTACAGAAATCGCTGCATCATTTAGTTTTGATGGAGGTAAGATTTATTTCGCAAGTGATCGACCTGGTGGTTACGGAGGAATTGATATCTATATGTGTCAGAAATTACCGAATGGTAAATGGAGTCAAGCTCAAAACTTAGGTCCTACGATCAATACAAAGTTTGATGAGGATTTCCCAAACATCTCTCCAAATGGAAAAGTTCTTTACTTTTCAAGCAGAGGTCATACAAGTATGGGAGGATATGATATATTCAGAGCAGACTGGAATAAAGTAAAAAACAAATTTGGTGGCGTAAGGAACATCGGATACCCAATTAACACCCCCGAAGACAATATGAATTTCCGTGTTTCTAAATCGGGTAGGTTTGGATACATTTCTGCATTAAGAAAAGGTGGGTTTGGTGATTTAGATATCTATCGAGTAACGTTTAGAGAAGTAGAGCCGGAGTACACAGTGATCACAGGGAAAATAAGTGCCAAGACTGCCGGACCAAAATTTGAGAATGCTATTATTTCAGTAACCGATGAAGAAACAGGTGATATTTATGGAGATTATATTCCTAACCTTGACAACATGCGATATGTAATGATTCTTCCACCTGGTAGGTATGAAGTTTTCGTTGGTTGTTTCGGATATGAAGAAATTATTGAGAGCCTAGAGATACTAGATAAGAGTTCTTTTCAATCTCATATAGAGAAAGACATTAAGGTTACTCCAGTAGCAGAGTGATTCCAATTCCAATTACATACATTATAATCGGAGTTACGGTTATAGTTTCCTTATTAGCGTTTAACAATCGGGAGCTAAAGTACAAGCTCACGTTTTCACCGTATACGTGTAGACATCACGGTAAATGGTACAATGCGTTTACCCATGGCTTTGTTCATGGAGACTACATGCATTTGATCTTTAACATGTTTGTTCTGTATTCTTTTGGATTTCAAAAGACAGGGCCAGGATATTATAATGGCGGACTAGAAGGAAATTTTGAAATGTTCTTTGGTGAGATGGGCCAATTGTGGTACTTGATGCTTTATGTATTAGGAATCTTGGTAGCTACTTTACCAGCATTCTATAAACACTCAGATAATCCTAATTATCTTGCGGTTGGTGCGTCAGGGGCAGTGTCTGCAGTATTGTTTGCCTCTATAGTAATCAATCCTTTTAATGATCTTTTCCTCTTTTTTATTCCAGTTCCAATTCCTGCGATCATTTTTGGACCACTTTATCTGGCTTATGAAATATACATGAGTAAAAAAGGGAAAGGTAATATTGCACATGATGCACATATTGCTGGAGCTATATTTGGTATCATTTTTATATGTGTACTGAGGCTGGAAACCTTCCCAGAGTTAATCAATCAGATTAAGGGCGTCTTCGCATAATTTTGCGGATTGTTTAAAACTATTGGTTTGTAAGTGAGCATAAGCACGATGGAATTGCGTTTCTTTAATCATACTTCAATTACCCAGAAAAATGGCTAAAGTCTGCCTTGACGGTGAGTTTGTAGATGCAGATTCACAGTATTTAAATGCCTCCAACCGATCTTTTAGATACGGGGATGGTTTATTTGAGTCTATCCGTATAATTGACGGGAAAATATTTAACCTAGAGAATCACCTTAAACGCATTACTTCAGGATTAAAAATTCTTAAGATTCAAATGCCGCTTTCTCTGACCCTTGATCGACTGGAAGAGATAATCAATGAGCTAATCGTTCATAATCAAGTTTCCGAAGGAGCCAATGCAAGATTAGTTATCTACAGAGCTGGAAATGGTGCGTTTATGCCATCAACTATGTCAGGGAAATACTTGATTGAAGTAAATAAAATTGATCATAATTACTTTGAACTTAATGAAAACGGATTGTCTGTTGATATTTATGACGACATGCATAAGCAACTAAATCCGCTATCGCCTTATAAAACGTGCAATTCGTTATTGTACATACTTGCAAGCGTAACGGCTCGCGAAAATGGGCTCGATGATGTTTTGTTATTAAATGAGACCCATAATATTATAGAAGCAACTTCATCTAATGTTTTCATCGTTACCAATGGCGTACTTTATACCCCTACCATTGAAGATGGTTGTGTAGGTGGAACGTTCAGAATGCACTTGATTAATTTGGCAATTGAGAATAACATCAAAGTGTATGAATGCGTTTTAACTCCCCAGAATTTACTAGCTGCCGAAGAGATCTTTTTCACCAATTCAATTAAGGGAATCCAGTGGGTTGGTAGTTACAAAACGAAAAGATACTATAACGAAATCACTAGGAAATTAGTTGGACTTGTAAACCAGTCTGTATTTAAAGTAGAGGATCAGGAAGAGGGTTTAACAAAAGAATCTAATTCAGCTCAGGGTTATCAGGGAACTTAGAAATCATCCCGAATTTACCTCCCATTTTAGAAAGTACCTCATTCCAAAAACCTTTTTGATTTCCAGCCATGACCTGTTCTGCATCTACATTTGACACGAACCATGAATTTTCTATCATTTCATCTTGTAATTGATTCGGAGACCATCCCGAATAACCTAAGAAGAATCTAATTTCCTCAGAGTTAATTGTACCGGCAGCAATTTGTTCTTTCAATGTCTCAAATTCTCCCCCCATATACAAGCCTTTAATAATCTCAATACTCCCAGGTAGAAGCTCAGGAGAGGAATGGATGAAGTATAAATTATTAGTTTGTACAGGGCCGCCTAAGCTTATGTTAAACCCTTCAATATCCAATCCCTCTATTAATTCGCTCAACTCGATTTTCATCATGTTGTTTAGGATAAAGCCAAAGGCGCCTTCTTCATTGAATTCGCAAAGTAAAATCACGGACCTTCTGAAGTACTCGTCTTCAAGAAACGGTTCACTAATTAAAATTCTACCCTTTAAAGGGTCCAATTTGTTTATGTCGCTAAAATCTAACATTAATGTAATCTACAAGTCCATTCTAATTTACTACAAATTTCGCCTTCCTTTTCGTTTAACTCATGTAAACGTTTGTATACAATTTCTTGATCCCAATAGTTTAGCGCAAATTTCACGAAAATGTGACCATGTTTTGCCTCAGAAATCCATAACTGCTTGTAGAAACTCTTTAACTCGCTGTCTTCCAGTGCTTCTGAGATTAACTTAAATCTTTCGGCACCTCTACATTCAATAATGCTAGCCAATAATAATCGGTCCATCAAGCGCTCATCTCTTCCAGAACGACAAAGTGAAATTAGTTGATGGACATATTCGTCTTTTGGCATTTGAGCCCTGAGCTGTTTACCTCTTTGTTGTAGAATGTCATAGACCTGCTGAAAATGTTCTAACTCTTCAATAGCCGTTTCGATTAGTTCGGGAATGATTTCAACTTTATCTGGACATTTTGCTATAAAACTCATAGCCATAGAGCTTGCTTTTCGCTCACAATCTGCATGATCTTGTAAAAAGTAATCTAAGTCAGTAACCGCTTGAGCAGCCCATTCAGGCGGTGTTGTGTATGCTAATTCTAGAGATAATTTCATTTCACTTATTATTCGATCACAAAGTAATAATATTGAAAGAATAATTAAGATATTTGATAACGATAACTGATTAGTATGGAACAGCGATTTGAATTTAGTAAGGGAAAATTAACAAAGGACCTTCTTCCAAAAGACCCACAGCATTTATTTGAAGATTGGGTTAAAGTTGCTCAGGACGAGAAAGTGAGTGAGTACAATGCTTTTGTTCTTGGAACATTAGGCTTGGACGAACGAATTTCATCTAGAATAGTCTACATGCGTGGAATATCAGATCAAGGATTGATCTTCTTTACCAATTATTATAGTAGAAAAGGAACGGAATCGTTAGAGAACAATCATGTTTCTGTAAATTTTTTCTGGAGAGATCTGGAACGTCAAATCAATCTTGAAGGAACGATAGAGAAAGTGACCGAGGAAGTCTCGGATGCCTACTTTAATAGTAGACCTAGAGAAAGTCAGATTGGAGCTTGGGCTTCAGAGCAAAGCCAGGAAATCGCGGATCGCGGATATTTAGAAGAACGTGTAGCTAAGTTTGAGAAAGAGTATGAAGGAAAGGATGTTCCAAGACCACCTCATTGGGGCGGTTATGTTATTGTGCCAGATTACGTAGAATTCTGGCAAGGAAGAAACAGCAGGCTACATGATCGATTTGTTTACAGCAAATCTGACCATAACTGGGAAATTAAGAGATTGGCTCCTTAATAATGTCTAAAATTGATTTTCAGACTTATTTTAGGAAATTTCTTTTCCAAGAAAGGCAACTTGACTCTAGCTTATCCGATGAGGTAAATCTAATCGTAGTCATTCCATGCTATAATGAGCCAGATCTAATTTCAACGTTACGTTCTTTAAATAATTGTGATAGGCCAAGTTGCGAAGTAGAGGTAATCGTTGTTGTTAACCAAGGCGAACAAGAGACAGATTCTATTTTAAATCAAAACCTCGAATCCTTAAAAGTTATTGAATCGTTCAAGTCAGAATCCTGGTATCATCTATATGCGCTTAAATCCCTTCAATTGCCAAAGAAGCATGCTGGAGTGGGATTAGCGAGGAAGATCGGGATGGATGAAGCGGTACTTAGATATGCTGAATTAAATAAAAATGGAACTATCGCATGTTTGGATGCGGATAGTCTGGTACAA